>DASPNN010000266.1:0-5696 GCA_035626495.1 Chryseosolibacter sp. | reverse complement strand
GCTGGGACCGGCTTGACCGTGTAATCTGTTACAGGAACGTATCCGGCCATGTATTTTTCATAGGTGAAGAAGTCGGGAATAATTGCCCAGAATTCGCTGTGCCGCACAGGGATGTCATATTGGAATTTCAGGTCGGGAAAGTTAGTCACGAAATCGGACATGATCGTGTATGAGTATTCGAGCACCGAGCCGACCTTTACATTCGGTAATGTAAATTTTACACGATTGAAATATCGATTGAATTTATCGCGGAAAATCGCGGTTTTTTCCATTTTGCTTTCAACGATCTTGCCATTCTCAAGATTGTAGGTAACCGCCTTCAAATTCGTCAGCTTTTCCTCGTCAGCGCCCTCGTGATATAACAGGACTGAAGCGTTTGCCCAGTCAACGCCTTCGCTTTTTAGGATCTTGATCCGCACGTGCCGTTCGAAATTCATGCTCGGAGCCACCGCATTGATCGACACATACGCTTCGCCATAGTTCGACAGGATGACCGCGGCGGCCGACGTGTCCTCAGGATATGACTTCATCGTCATATCTTCCAAAGGAACACTACCAAATTTTACAGGGGATTTTTGAGCGGCGGCAGTTAAACTCGCCACCGCAAGAATGATTAAAGCCAATCTTCTCATGTGCAGGGTCTTTAGGGGATTCTTTTTTGGAATAGAGTAATAAAATTAACACTTTTTGATCAATATTGGCCGGCAGAATTACGTGATCATCCTGAAAACCTTACATCGTGGCCAAATCAAAATCGATATTTTATTGTCAGAGCTGTGGTTATGAATCCGCAAAGTGGCTTGGCAAGTGTCCGTCATGCAATGCATGGAACACGTTTGCCGAAGAGCTCGTTGTCAAGGAGGAAAATAGAAACGACTGGAGGCAGGCCTCCACAAGGAAACAAAACCAACCGCGTACACTCGCTCAGATCGAAACCACGGGTGATCAGAAATCACATTCGGGCGACGATGAACTCAATCGCGTACTTGGTGGAGGCATTGTTCCGGGATCTCTGATTCTGATCGGTGGAGAACCGGGGATCGGCAAATCGACGCTGATGTTACAGATCGGCCTGAAACTCAAGTCGCAAAAGGTATTGTACGTTTCTGGGGAAGAAAGCGAACAACAAATCAAAATGCGGGCAGAGCGTTTGGGAGACCACTCAGACAATTTTTATGTGCTTACCGAAACAAACACGAAGGGCATTTTTCAATCGATTGAACTCATAGAGCCCCATGTGGTTATCGTCGATTCTATTCAGACTCTGTTCTCATCTCAACTCGAGTCGGTTGCGGGAAGCATCGGGCAGGTGCGCCAGTGCGCGGGCGAGCTGATGAAATTCGCTAAGGAAACAAACACCCGCGTTTTTCTCATCGGGCACATCACAAAAGACGGTATGCTCACCGGACCGAAAGTGCTCGAACATATGGTGGACACCGTTCTGCAATTCGAAGGCGACCGCCAGCTGGCGTACCGGATTTTGCGCACAACCAAAAACCGGTTTGGGTCAACGTCGGAGATTGGTATCTATGAGATGCTCGGCAATGGCCTGCGCGAAGTGTCCAATCCATCCGAGATCCTGATCTCACAAAAAGACGGGCAACTTAGCGGAATCACGATCGGCGCGACCATCGAGGGTAACCGACCGCTGCTCATTGAAATACAATCCCTTGTCAGTCCGGCGAGCTACGGTACACCTCAGCGGACGCCGACCGGCTTCGATCAAAAACGCCTGAATATGTTGCTGGCCGTGCTTGAGAAACGCTGTGGCTTCCGGATGGCCGCGCAGGACGTGTTCCTCAACATGGCGGGCGGGATTCGTGTCGAAGATCCGGCGATCGACCTTGCTGTATGCGTATCGATGGTTTCCTCCCTGGAGGAGATCGCGATCTCGGACAAGCAGTGCTTTGCGGCTGAAATCGGACTTGGGGGTGAATTGCGCGCCGTAAACCGCATCGAACAGCGAATCTCTGAGGCCGAAAAGCTGGGATTCAGGGAAATCTATATCAGCAAATTCAATCAGCGCTCCCTTGACGTGCAGCGCAGCAAGATCGTGGTTAAACCCTTTGGGAAGTTGCAGGAAGTTTTCGAAGACCTTTTTGGCTAAGCAGTTCAAGGCACTGGCCTAACATTTCAGTAAACCCTTTCAGCGCTTCGGGCCATTTTAATTGTTGCTTCCAACTTCGCGGCCGATTTTTGTGTCAATGAACGTGACAGATATGGTAACGAAAAGAAAAATCCTGGTAATCATTGGGATTGCAGTTGCACTCATCGTAAGCTTTTACTCAGGGCTGTTCACCAATCCGCTTTGAGTTTGACGGTAAATTCCGTCGGCGGTGATTCAAGCGATTCGTTTTTCTCATACTATTGCATTATGAGAATGGCCTTATCACTCCTGTTCATTGCTTCAACGTATTTCATGGCTGCTGCCCAGGACATTGTCAAGGACTCGACGCTCCGTGAGATCACCGTTGAGGCCTATGTGGCCGACCGTGCCCCCGAAAACGTTCCCGCATCAATTGGCATTCTGCGTTCTGCCGATCTCGGCAGGTTTAGCAATGCATCATTGCTTCCGGCAGTCAACACGATTCCGGGTGTGAGAATGGAAGAGCGATCTCCGGGCAGTTACCGCTTTTCGATACGAGGAAGCACCCTCCGGTCTCCGTTCGGCGTGCGAAATGTAAAGATCTATTGGAATGGGCTCGCACTCACCGATGGAGGCGGCAATACTTATATCAACCTTGTTGATCTGGAAAATGTTGGCGGCATAGAGGTGATCAAAGGTCCCGGTGGCAGTCTTTACGGAGCCGGGACGGGTGGTGTGGTATTATTGAAAAGTCCGGTCATTCGCGACGACCGGCTAACGATGTCGGTGACGGCAGGCAGTTATGGTTTGCTCCGTTTTCTTGGCTCGGGCGCTTTCTACACAGAGAAAACCCTCGGTCATGTAAGTTTTGTCCGGCACCGCGCCGAGGGCTACCGCCAACAGTCGGCCATGGAACGAACTTCCTACAACTTTAATTTTGACCACAAGCTCAGTGATGTCAATTCAATTTCGGCCACGGTGTTTTACACCGATTTGTTTTATGAAACTCCGGGAGGGTTGACCTTGGCGCAATTCGAAGCAGACCCGTCGCAAGCCAGGCCCGCGGCCGGCATGTTCCTGGGAGCCGAAGATCAAAATGCCCACGTAAAGAACAAAACCTTGTTCGGGGGCGTCTCACATCACCATGACTGGAATGAAAAATCATATACTGTCACGTCCGCGTTCGGGTCGAATGTCGGGTTTGACAACCCTTCGATCCGCGAGTATGAGACACGCAATGAGCAAAACCTTGGTCTGCGGTCTGTCACAAAGTATTTCGTTACCGACACCTGGAATTTGTCGGGCGGCGGCGAATACCAATTTTTCCGATCGCCGATCGCGAAGTACGAAAACAATGGAGGCATACGCGGAAACATGACTGCAGATGACGATTTGGTTTCAACAATGGGCATGCTGTTTTTCCAAAGTGAGGCCGACGTGAAAAACTGGCTGTTTACGGTTGGCCTAAGCGCAAACTTTTCCGCGACCTCCTTCGATCGGGTGTTTCCGGAAGAAGTTCATGAAAAGCGAAGCTTTGATCCCTTTTTTTCCCCCAGGCTGGCAGTCATGAGAGACTTCGGGAACGTTACAGCGTACGGGAGCTTCAGCAATGGATTTTCACCGCCGACAATCGCCGACCTCTATCCGTCAACCGGTGTGTTCGATCGCTCACTTAAAGCCGAACACGGAAACAATCTTGAAATTGGCCTGAAAGGCAACCTGGCTGACGGGAAAGTGAAGTTTAATTTTTCGGGCTACCAGTTCGGAATGAAGAATACAATTGTCGCACGTCGCGAGGCGGTAACCGATGCCGAGTATTTCGTGAATGCGGGTAAAACGACGCAGCGGGGAGTCGAATTGTTCCTCGAGTACATGCCCGTTGTCAATGGATCTGGATTTGTTTCCGACAGCAGAATCACCGCCGGCTACACCTACAATCATTTCCGATTTGAAGACTACATCCAGGCGACAAACCAAGGCCCGCTCGACTACTCGGGCAATAAGATCACCGGTGTTCCACCCACCACCGCCTTCGTTACGTTCGACTTGAGCTCGGGAACCGGACTGTATGCCAATTTCACCGCCAACTATGTGGACCATATCCCATTGAATGATGCAAACACCGCTTATGCTGAACCGTATGTTCTCGTCGGTGCACGTGCAGGACACAAGCTCAAATTTGAGTCGGGACATTTGCTGGAACTCTTCGCTGGAGTTCAAAACGCTACGGACCAGCGTTACAGTCTCGGAAATGACCTGAACGCCGCCGGCGGCCGTTATTTCAACGCGGCTACGCCAAGAAGTTTTTATGGCGGCATGAAGTTCGATTTTTTTCCACGCCGCAAGTGACGCGGGTTCCTGACGATATTCGCCAGGCGCTCGAAAAAGTCCTTCAGGCATCAGTGTCCGGCTTTTCCCCAATGAGCGGGGGTTGTATCAACGAAGCCGGCAAGCTCGTTACGACACGGGGCGTTTACTTCCTGAAGTGGAATGATTTAGATCGATTCCCCGAAATGTTAGCCACGGAACGCGCGGGACTGGACTTGCTTGCGGCTTCCAACTCGTTCAAAATTCCAGAGGTCATCTGTACGGGCGTGACGGCGTCGCACCAGTTCATGCTCATGGAACTAATTGTTCCCAGTACGAAATCACCGCTCTTCTGGAATCGGTTCGGTGAGCTGCTGGCGACGCTGCACAAGTGCACTTCTTCACAGTATGGCCTCGACCATGATAATTATATCGGATCGCTTCCCCAGCGGAATAAACCGAACCAAAGCTGGGTGATGTTTTTTATTCAGCAACGGTTACAGGCACAACTCGATCTGTATGTCGGCCGGCGGGACCTGCGTGCTGACGTGCGGCGCGCTTTTGATAAGCTATTTGCAAAATTGCCAGACCTGCTTGTCACGGAAAGGCCGACCCTCCTTCACGGGGACTTGTGGTCAGGGAACCTGATGGTCGACGCCGCCGGACTCCCTTGCGTGATCGACCCGGCCGTCTACTATGGCAACCGCGAGGTAGATATTGCGATGACACACCTGTTCGGAGGGTTTGATAAAAGCTTTCTCGATTCGTATCATGCGACGTTCCCGCTCGAGGAAGGCTTCGACGACCGGCTACAGTTATATAACCTCTATCCACTATTGGTGCACGTAAACCTTTTTGGTGACAGCTACTTATCCCAGGTCGTTTCGATCTTGAACCGGTTTGTTTAAACTGGATTATGCTAGAATTTTCTTAAATTCACTTAAGCACACTTACCCCCGTGATATGAATACACTCGCCTCGACAAAGTGGCCGGCAGCACTTGTTATTTGCCTGATGCTGGCCAGCTGCGACTTACTTGAAAAAGCCGACGATGTACAATTCACCACTGACTTTACATTGCCCGACCCGTTTATTGTTGATGAAAATGCCGACGACCCGGTTAACCCATACTCCAGCAGCAACAGCAGCATTCAGGCTGAACGGATCCGGAATACCAGAAGTACAAGGATAAAGTAAAAGACATCAAGGTCAACGAGATCAGGTATACGATTTCGGAATTTACAGCGGACGGCCCGGTGACGCTAACGAACGGCCAGGCAATCTTCTTCGCCACCGGGGGCAG
>DASPNN010000265.1:0-2510 GCA_035626495.1 Chryseosolibacter sp. | reverse complement strand
GCGTCGTATTGCCGATGACTCTTAGGTCACCATGATCACCTTCGGTGAGCGCGCCGTAGTCGATGACACCGTCCCCGTTGACATCCTTATATTTTATGTCGCCCGGACCATAAAAGAACCAGCCGTTGGTTTCATAGATCGCCTGGGAAGGGATACCGTCCTTTAACACCATCTTTCCGGTACCATCATCGACAAAGTCCTCCTCGGTAAAAAACCTGTCTGTTTCATAACCCCAGATGTCGCCAAGCACTTTGCCCTCATAATGCGAGGTCACGCGGCCGATGAGATCGTAGCCGATGCTTTTTACAGTGTTTGCATATTTGGTCACTTTCTCCTGGAAGTCTGAAAGCATACCGGTCACATTCACGTTGATGCCGTTGCCGAAACTGTGGCGGTAATCAATGGCCAGCTCCCATCCCGTGGTTTGCATTTCACCGTAATTACGAACGGGCACCCGAACGACTTCCGCCGACTTGGTCCCGGCGAGGGAGGTACCAAAAGTCACGGGCAGGCTAACGCCTGGGCTATGCATATCGCTTGTGGTTCGTCGATACCAGTCGAAGGTAAAGCCAAGCTTGTCATTGAAGAATCTGCTGTCGAGGCCTATGTCCAGGGTGGAAACTGTTTCCCAAGTCAGGTCCGAAGGCAACGCCCCTGGCGCACCCGTTGTTGGCATGTTCTGTCCACCGACCAGCCAGTCAGACGTGGTGGTGCTCATGATCCTGTAGATATTGTTCGGGTTTGCGTTTTGGTTTCCGATACTCCCATAGGATCCCCTCAGCTTGGCAAAAGACACCACAGATTCCAGCGAAGACATAAAATCTTCTTCACTCACAACCCAACCCACAGACATGGAAGGGAAGAAACCCCACTTTTTATTTCTTGAAAGACGCGAAGCGCCATCGCGTCGTCCGTTAAGCTCGACCAGGTATTTATCCTTGAATGCGTAATTAATCCGCGCAAACAGACCCAGCGTTGTCCATTTGTCGCGCGCCCCATCCGTAAACTGGTCACCGGTAGCGAGATCGAGCTCGCCTTTGTCGGGATCCATCACATTTCTTCTTTGCGACATCTGGAACCAGTATTCATATTGCTCCACATCGCCGCCGGCAATTATCTTGATCGCGTGCGCATTGTTCAATGTGAGCTGGTAGGTGGCAAATGCCTTACCCGTATTGCGGTGGCTCCAATCGGTGTTGTACTGAACTTTATTGAACGACGCCGGACTGTAAGGCTCATACCTCAACGCTGTCGGGTTGGACCAGAAGTTGATCGCCGACAAGACACCGCCGATCTGGTGTTCGTGATTATTGATATTATCGTAGGTATAGTCGACATCGATGGTCAGGTCCTTGACCGGTTTTACGGTCGCGCCGATACTCAGGCGAGTCATGCCACCGGTGATGTCATTCATTTTCGCCTGCGCGACTTCGTCGATCGAATTTCTGAACGGCTTGCCCTGGTAGGTTCCATAAGGATAGAACGCCGGCCAGCGGGTGACATAGTACCATGGATCGTAGGTCTCGGAAGAATAATAAAACGGGCGTGTAAACTCGGTGGCGTTGTACAACACTTTGCCGCGCGTATCCAGCCAGTCCGTAACTTTTGTCGACACACTGAGGTTCAGGTTCAGCCTGTTGAATTCATCGGGATTTACTTTCAAGACCCCTTGTTGTCCGAGGTAACCAAGCCCCATATAATAGGTAGTCTTCTCCGTTCCACCGGAAATTGACAAGTCGTGTTTTTGCTGAGGAGTCCATTCCCGCATGAACATTTCGCGGGGATCCCACGAACGGTAAAAATACAGCCCGCCGTCCCGGACTTCGAAATCACGGCCAAGCTCCATCTCCCGACCCAGGTCCTGTCCGCCATACGTAGCTTCCCAGTCTCGCATGCTCTGAATCGAAGCTTCGTCGATGCTCATACCAAGCACCGTGAAACTGTTTTGTGAAGGAGACCTGCGTCTCAGCGCGGAGAGTGTTGCCTCGGCGCCGTCCGCAGCCGGAGCAACCTTCGGGGTAGTGGTCGGCGTCGACCAGGAGAAGTTGTTCGAATACGAGATTGTCGGGGCGTTCGCCTTTCCACGCTTGGTGGTGATCAGGATAACACCCCACGCGCCGCGGGCTCCGTAAATCGATGCAGATGCCGCGTCTTTCAGAACCGAAATGGATTCAATGTCCTCCGGGTTGATCATTTGCAGGCTCGATACTTCAACGTTGTCAACAAGGATCAGCGGCTGCGCGCCGCCTTCGTTGCTTAAGGTACCCGTCATGCCCCGCAATCTGATAACCGGGTTCTGGCCGATCTGCCCACTTGGCGTGGTGACCGTCAACCCTGGGACAGTCCCCTGTAGGCCTCTGCCCAAATCCGTGATCGGCCGCGAAGCCAGCACTTTGGTTTCAACGGTTGACACAGCGCCGGTAAGATTCGTCTTTTTCTGTGTACCGTACCCGACTACAATAACCTCTCCGAGACTTTGAATATTTTCGTCCAACGCTATGGCAAGAACA
>DASPNN010000264.1:0-5027 GCA_035626495.1 Chryseosolibacter sp. | reverse complement strand
ACCGCCTGGCCTTGCGTGATGAGCGGAGTTGATGCCCATTCTTTCATTGTTTCTTGCTGATCTGGCCTGCGTATGATCCAAAGAAAAAGGGTCCGCAACAGTTTCGTGCGGACCCTTGTATCTTTCCGGCTGCCGGTACTTTACTTCACTTCGACTCTCACGGTTTTGACAATCTGTCCTTTTTCAGTGATGTTGAGCAGGTAGATCCCGCGTTGCATCCTGCGCACATCAATCTCGGTTGTCTTCTGCGATGTCTGGTAGGCCGACATATTGCGTCCCGTCACGTCCAGCAGTTGCAGCCCGCGCGCACCAGGCGATTCGAACTCCACCTTGATGAAGTCTGATGACGGGTTGGGGTACACCACCACATGGTAGCCCTCCATTTCCCACACACCTGTGATCACAAGCTCCCGAACGGTGATCTTGCCCTCGTCGACAGTAGCTTCAACCCTTTTCTGAGACTCCAGCGCCGTCCCGATGGGGATCGTAACGAATGAAGTTTCGTCCATTGGATATCCGGGATACTGAATGTTGATCCGGTAGTCGGCTACGGGCAAATGGGTGAATTCGAACTCGCCGTTTTCATCGGTGAATACGTACGCCACCAGCGTGAGAACTTCTTCTTTGCCGCGGCCCGTAGTTTCCACTTTGCGGACCGATACACCTGCGTTGCCAACCCGTTTGGGCGCGTAGGGCCTTCCGCCGGGATCGGTCACTTCTTCCACGACAAATCCATCAATGACACCATTGCCTGTCGGCGCGCTCAGGGGCTTCAGCTGAGACACGATGTCGAGGGAATCCAGGCTGCCTTCGAGGTACAACGTATCGGCTTCCTCCCAGTACAGTGTATTCTTATAATAGGTAGGCAGCGCGCGATCGTGTTCGAGGGTGTCGGCAAATCCGAGCAACTGGTAATTATCCAGGATCACCTGGCTGAACCTGTAAGTTCCGTCAGTATTGATGTCGATGGACTTGATTGTGTCATACCCATTTGAGTTTGTTACCCGCAGCAACCTCATTCGACCTTTCACCGCCGGGGTATTCGCCGACGCGTAGAGCCTGCCTGTAAGCTCGGCTACTGCGAGCACATACTTCGACGCGAAGGTTAGTGTCAGGTCGTCAACAATCGTGTTGGTGACTTTCAGGACATATTCGCCCATTGAAGTACGCGTCACCGCCGGGATCTCATAGGCCGGCGTGGTGGCGTTTTGGATAGCCGTTCCGTTGCGAAACCACTGGTATTGATTCGCGGTGCCTCCGGTTGCCAGACTGATCAGGTGCGGGGTCCCGGTTTCAACCAGGGTTGTATCGATCACGCCGATGACAGCCTGGTTCTGGTATGAAAGTGTTGCAATCTTGTTTTTTAACGGCTCCAGGGAGCTGAAGTCAAGCCTGTTGCCGGCGACATTGAGCGTCGTAAGCGATGGTAGGACTGAAAGATCGGGTATGGACGTGATCTTGTTCCCCGACCAGTCGATCGTTGTCAGTTCGTTCAGCCCGGAAAAGTCATTAGGAACCGCGCCCGTCAAGTTGTTGTTCGGCAGATTGATCGCGACGATCTTGTTGTTTGTCACGGTAATACCGTGCCACGAGCTGATGTTGCCATTCAGCCAGTTGGTCTTGTTCGTCCAAGAAGGGCCACCGGTCGCGTCATAAAACTGTTTCAGCAACAAGGAGTCGGATGGCGAAATGCCAACCAATACGCCGACGTCGTATTTCACCCAGGCAATGTTGGTCTCGCCGATCGCCGTCAGCGACGACACGGCGGAAGTAGGATCCACATCCGTGGTTCCCCAGAAGTTCATGGTCGCGATCATTTCACCCTGCGTGTTGAACCGGTGAATGCCGAAGCCATTGCGCACACTGAAGCCCCACACAAAATCGCCGGTTTGCGTGAGCCGGATGTAACATGCTGATTCGGCGGGATAGAATTGCTCGTAAACTTCTGCACCCGGGTCCATGTCCATCGACCCTTCGTATGAGCCCGAGATCAGGATGCCACCGTTATTTGGTATGGAGGAGACAGCATAAATTTCCGCGCCGCCGGTCGCCGTGAACGCTTTTGCCCATTCCAATACGCCGTCCGCGGTGAACCTTGCAAGGAATGCGTTCTCGCCTTGCGGATTTCCTGCCAGCCCCACGCTGCCACTCGTTCCCTGAAGGGTTGTCGAGCCGATAAAGCTTCCAGTCATGAGCAACGCACCGTCATCAGCAATTGACAAGCCTTGCGTCTCGTGCTCGTTATCCACGCCGGAGGACGTTGCCTCCCAAGTCACCGCCCCATCCGGTTTGAGTTTGATGACCTTTAAGTTCTGTGTCGACGACGTGTCACTCGGGCGGGTTGTGTAATTCGCGTAAATGTTTCCGATCTCATCCAGGACAATTCCTCCACCATCCTCTTCGGCGACGGTAGTGAACGGTACGACCCACGACAAGGCTGCATCCGGAGTATACTTGGCGAAAAACATATCGGAACCACCGCCATTGGTCAGAATGTGCTGTTCCGGGCCGAGGTCGGCGTCGACGGTTTCGCCACCCGAGTAACCGTAAAACTCAACCTGGACAATTATGTTATTCTGTGTATCGGTGTCCATGTCTGTGATCCAGTTGGAAACCGATTCGCCCGTGGATACAAATTGTTTAGCCCATACAAAATTTCCATTGTTGTCGTATTTGGCGAGGAAGCCTTCGTTGTAGGTGTTCGGGTTGGAAACAGTAAGCATGAAGACGCCATCGCTCGGATCAACATCGATCGATCCTTCAAACTCTCCGGCCACTACAATCGATTGGTCTGTGGCTACGGAAAGGGCCGTCACGTAAAGTCCGTTCCCACTACTGCCGGCGGCAATCTGCTTAACCCAGATCAAGTCGCCAGCGGGCCCGTATTTCGCGATAAAAGCATTGTTGCCAAAGCCACCCGACTGACCTCCGCTGAGGATCGAAGTCCCGGGTCCGGGATCGACATCGATCGTGCCGAAAAAGCTCGCCGACATATATGTATTGTTAAGGTCATCCAGGTCGGTGTAGGTAGAAATCTCAACCTCCGATTCGCTGGTGACACCGGCAATCTGTTTTACGGCGGTCACCGTAACGTCACCTGTGAACGGCGTGTTGGCCGGTTCCGCGATCACATGGACCTGATCGGCCGGCAAGTTTGCAACCCATTGGGTGCGACCACTGGGCCACACAATTTGGATCGAGTCAACGGTTGTGAAGTTCCCAAGACCGAAATGACTCACGACTGAATTCTGATTTCCAAAACCGTTTGTGACCATGACCTGGTGGTGTCGCGCAAATCCGCCGGCAAACACAGCGAGTCGCGCGCCAATGGCATTGCGGTTCGATGAGGTGCCCTGCAGCTTGATCTTCACCCAATGGTTGGTTGTCAGCAAATTTTGATATAATCTATTCGTCTCAGCGGAGAAACTTCCGGTGAAAAAGTCCAGCGCGCCATCATTGTTGTAGTCGGCGACAGAAATGCCGATACGGGAATCCGATGGCTTGAAAGTCTGGTTCATGAGCCGGGCGAAAGTTCCATCGCCGTTATTGAGATAGGCGGTGATCAGTCCCCCCGCCGGGGACTGGTTGGTGGTCAGCAGGTCGACATACCCGTCGTTGTTCAAATCGCCAAACGCGCTGGCGCGGTTACCCTTGACAACTTCACCGAGCACCGCTGATGCAAAAACTTCGGCAAAGTAACCGGAACCGTCGTTAATGAAAAACCGGCTCTCGTCATTTTGATTGAGGACCATGTACAGGTCCTGGTCGCCATCGTTATCGATATCCGCCCAGGAGCCGCCGAGGGGTTGTCCGGTAAAAGTCTGGTTGATACCACCCTGCTCGTAGAAACGATAACCGTCTTCCATGGAAAGCAACTTGGCCGAGTTGGCGTTACCATACGTCGAGGGTATGAAATAATCGGGGCGGCTGTCGTTGTTGAAGTCGATCCAGACGCTGCTCCATTGCGTGCCGAACTCGATTCCAACATCCACCTTGGTGAAGATGTCGTTTTTGTCGTTCCGCAATATGATGGTTTTTGAATTCAAGGTTCCTTCCAGCGATAGATCCAGGTCGCCATCGAAATCAAGATCGACCCACGAACCCGAGATCGCCGTCTCGTTCAACGAAATTTCTGTGAAGGTGCCGTTGCCATTGTTTTTGTAAATGGCGGCCTTGCCGTCTGTAGAGTCGATCGCGAAGCTTGCGTCCGGGACGAAAAGATCCGGGTAGCCATCGTTGTTGTAATCGCCCCACGCGCCGCCGCGTCCATCCGCAAAGTCGAATCCGGAATCCGGTATTCGTGTAAAGGTACCTGTGCCATCGTTGTGATAAAGGTGGCCCCTGACAGTATCGCTTATGCCGACGGTGAAAATGTCCTCGAACCCATCCTGGTCGTAGTCACCCCATGCGCCGCCATACAAACTGCTGTTGGCGCCATCATTCGTAAGATCACCCGCGGTTGCCCAGGCGAACATTCCTTCCGCGCGGACAATGACTGTAATTGGCGCGGAGTAAATTTGCAGACCGGTGGAGATCGTGTTGGCGGTTACCAATGTCCACACGCCATAATCCGCGGCCGTAACAATCCGCGCAAGCGTGTCAAGGGTTTCGCCGTTGACATCCTGTCCATTCAGCTGCCACTGATAAATATTGGCGCTTCCGCCGACTTGGAAAGAAAGGTTGAGTTGATCTCCGGCGTTCAGATAGATCGTGTCCGCAGTCCCGACGTTGGCTTGCGGACTGTAGCGGATCGCATCATAGAGATCGGAAACATTTGGCTCAATATCTTCGAACGTAAGGCGGTTTGCTCCGACCCAGAGGTCGAAAAGATTCGGCATGCCCGACAGGTCCGGCAGCGCCGAGATATTGTTACTCTGGATCACGAGGCCCTCCAACGAGGTGAGGTTCACGATCGTCGACGGCACAGCCCCCGACAACTGATTGTTTGACAGATCGACAAAGCGGAGGCTGGCAATGCTCGCGATTGCATCCGGGATGCTTCCGGACAATTGGTTTTCCGATAAAAG
>DASPNN010000263.1:0-6542 GCA_035626495.1 Chryseosolibacter sp. | reverse complement strand
CCCTGTTATCAAAACGCCTGTGTGAACACAAAATTTATATTTCAGGCATACCGTTTGAAATTAAACGGGACGTTTATTTGCTCTGAAAATTCTATCCCGGCTTCTTCGGTAGTCTCATCCTCCTCCCGATGGCACCAGCAGATGCTGACATTCTTAACCGACTGCAATGAGAGCATGATATCATGAATAAATTTTGAAGACGCCGTGTTGAAGTATTCCAGTTTAAAAACAAAAATCGTTGAATCATTGGGAGATTGTGAATATTCCCTGATCCATTCCAAAACGGGGGCGAAAAAACTGGCTGAGTCTTCCGGCAATGATCGCCCGGAGATTTCAAACGTACCACTGTCCTTGTCCAGCACAATTTGGGGCGAATCGTCGGTTCCCTGAATCATTAATCGTTTCATAGCTATTTCTTTAGTATTACTCGATCACATCGGAAATCAAAAAAACAATGTGTGCAGTTCAACCATTTATCAAATGAAAGGCCATTTCAGCTCAATCCGGCTTACGAACATTCCAATATTGAAAAATGTTACGTATTGCAAGCCAGCGATAAAATCGTTGCCGGATTGGGATAGCTTTCCGTTTTGCAGGGAGGGTTCATTATTCCTAAACTGGAACAAATTTTCCCGTAAAAGGAAAGAATTGCCTGACGCAACGTCTACACGCCAGGGAAAGGCCGCTATTAAAAACAAGCATTTCCGGGCTCAATATTGCATGGCATGGTATCCAAATGAATTGTTGATTAAATTCACTATATGTCTTTTTCGAATAATACTGTGAACGGCCGCAACACCCCTGAGACCGTTTCGATGGATTTGATCGTAAGCACTGTGCAGGAATTATCCCTTGCAAGAGATATGAATACCGTTACACGAATTGTGCGCACTGCAGCCCGGAAATTGACCGGAGCAGACGGTGCCGCATTTGTTCTTCGCGAGGGTAACCTCTGCTACTACGCAGACGAGGACGCGATCAGTCCCTTGTGGAAAGGAAGCCGCTTTCCAATGGAGATCTGTATCAGCGGTTGGGCCATGCTTAATAAAAAAGCCGTTGTAATAGAGGATATCTACAAAGATGACCGCATTCCCCACGACGCCTACAGGCCGACCTTCGTTAAGAGTCTTGCCATGGTACCAATAAGAACGATCGCACCCATCGGCGCGATCGGCAATTACTGGGCGCATCACTACCAACCTTCGCCTGAGCAATTGAAACTTTTGCAGGCGTTGGCTGACATAACTGCCGTGACAATCGAAAACATAAACGTCTACTCCGAGCTTGAAAACCGGGTAAAGGATCGCACCTCACAACTGGAAGCGGCTAACCGGGAACTTGAAGCGTTTTCCTATTCTGTCTCTCACGACCTGCGGGCACCGCTGCGTTCCATCATACGCTACGCTGAAATCATGAACGAAGAGAACGTGGACCAGCTTGACGGATCCGGAAAAGAAGCTTTAATGGCAATCAGAAGGAACGCCAACAAAATGGACGCATTGATTCACGACCTTCTGAAATTTTCAACACTCGGTAAGAAATCCCTGAACCAGAGAACGATTGACAACAACAGCCTGGTGCGGCGGGTAATTGAAGACATTAAACAAACTTCCGATAGCAAGGCCGAATTCAGGTTGGGTGAGTTGCCTCCGGTTACCGCCGACGAAACCTTGTTTGAACAAGTCTGGACTAACCTGATTTCAAATGCAGTAAAATATTCATCGAAAAAAGACCATCCCGTTATTGAAGTTGGCGCTCGCAAAGACGGTGACGAAGTTGTGTTCTTTGTAAAAGATAATGGTGCCGGCTTTGATATGAAATATGCGGATCGGCTTTTCCAGACCTTCCAGCGGCTGCACAATATGTCAGAGTTTAGCGGATCCGGCATTGGACTCGCGCTGGTGCACAGGATCATTACAATGCACAACGGACGCATTTGGGCCGAAGCCAAAGTAAATGAAGGCGCGACGTTTTACTTTACGCTCGGGCGCGACCGATAACATACATTGCCTGTTTATCCCGCGTGCGTTTCTGTGCGGCAATCCCTTTATTCCCTGCTCGCTATAAATTCGATCAAGCCAAAGAAACCGCGCGCAATACCTTCGCGGGAACCCCTCCCACGATCGTATTGGCAGGAACGTCCTTATTGACCACCGCTCCGGCTGCAACAATGGAATTCTCCCCTACCGTAACACCTGGGAGAATCGTAACCGGGAAAAAGTCCGCATGTTTAGATTCATCATTTTGTCAGCTCGAATTGCTTTTTGTTTACCGCCACGGTCCATTTTGTTTAACCTGGTAAACGCGCTTACCATCATATCGATAGAGTCCGGCGCCAGTACCCCACCACATATTTCCTGACCTGTCCTCGTACATGCTCTGAATGCAACAGCTGATTTCGTCTTCAGTAAACACGGTAAATGCTTTTGAATTTGAAATGGGGATGGATGGGTCGTATCTCGTGGTGCTGCCTCTGGCAGTGATCCATATGATACCTGACTTTTCTATCGCAATACCGGTAACTTCGCTTCCACCTAATCCATCTTTGGTTGTGATCTCTGTGAAGGTCTTTTGCCCGACTTCGCCATTCAACGGACCATCATACCGGCAAATACCACCCTTCATCGTAAACCAAAAGCCTCCTGTGTTATCTTGTATCATGCCGCCTGTATAGTTATCACCTAATCCCTGCTTACCAGTAATATTTATTATCCTTTTTGCGTCTACGGCTACGGGATCATAGCGGAAGACCCCGTTCTCTTTCGTAGCAAACCAGATGTTGCCGGTGTTGTCTTCCATGATGTCTCTGACGGTTATGGGGGGAAGCAGATGAAATGACGAAAAGCACTTTCCTCCCGTCCTGTCGGCAGACGGGATATATTGAAAAACACCTTCATCGGTG
The DNA here is from genome assembly GCA_035626495.1 of Chryseosolibacter sp. GTDB lineage: Bacteria > Bacteroidota > Bacteroidia > Cytophagales > Cyclobacteriaceae > Chryseosolibacter. Next base: position 3,640 of record DASPNN010000263.1, on the reverse strand, counting down.
CCTACCCACATCGTGCCTGACTTGTCAACGAGAATACTTTTCCGACCAATGTTGGTATTGGTCAGTCCATCTTTTTCATCATAAACTCTAAAGGTTTTTCCATCATATTTAATCGCCCCGACGTTTGTTCCAAACCACAGATTGCCATTCTTATCTTCGGCAATGGCATGCGCGCTGATACGGCGTAACACCCCGGGTTCACTGAAGTACTTCAGACTCTTTCCATCATATCTTATGATGCCACCCATTGCACCAAGCCACAAATTTCCTTTAGAGTCCTCAAAAATGCTTCTGATCACCTGGCTTGAGAGACTATCCTGACTGTCGATCAATGTTTGTTCGAGTTCATTAACCGGGCCGGTTGTAGAAATTACTTCGCCACCCGCTTTCAATGCCTTGCTAGTGTCGTGTGCGGATGGTGGCTCAGTATGATTTGGTCCTTTACAGCAGGTGCAAAAAAACCATATGAAGGCATAAACTCGCAGATGTCTGGTCATTCTTTCTTCTCCAGGGAATTTCCCAAACCTACGAGAGTTTGTGCAACGTACTGGTTGCGGGCTTGTAAAAAGATGTAAACGAATTGTAAAAGTTTGGGGCAGCGGATCCAATGCGAAAGTGATTTGGGAGGGTCATCTGTTGCGTCAATGACCTAACGTACTGACCACCTGTTGTGGCTATATTGCGCGTCTTAAGTATTCTTTCAGGACCTGGACACTTCACTCACGGGTCACATTCCTCCCGGTAGTTTTCATTTACGCAGGCTCCATGTTGTTCCTTCGAGCGTTATGTCACCCGTGCTGTGTTTATGCCCGATGTACAGGTCGGTGGCTCTTGCAGTGGTTGTCCCGAAGAATGTAGCGTTAGCGAAATCAAGGTTTTCCACATCGAGGTCGGCCAATTTTGGAAAACGTGCGAGCACCGCGTCCGGCACCCCGTCCATGATCGCGTGAGGCGGCCAACCGGGCGAAGGACCATCCACCACACCCTGCGGGCGGAATTGATATGGTCGAATCCAGACATCAGGTAATGAAATGTCCCCGTGGTCGTGTAATCAAAGCCATTGAAAGTTTCATTCGTAATGGTGAAATCTCCCTGCACGGGCTCGAAGTCGGATTGCTCTGGAGCCTCACCCCATTTCTCAAAAGTCATTCCTGCGTCTTGATCATACCAGAAAGTCCAATAATTGACATATCCGTCGTTAAAGCCGAGGCGAAGACCGTTGTTATTGGTGTCGAAAAAGAATCCGAATTCGTGGGTATAGAATTCCTTGACTGTGATTTGTTCGACGGGCATGTTGTAACCGCGCGATATCACAAGCCAATGGTGACCGTCAGCCGGGACATTGATCACCTCGTCATACGGGAGAAAGTCGGCGTTGTAATCCAGGTCTAGTGTCGCACCGGTAGTCACGGAAGCTGCTTTGAAATGACGTGGATCCTGCGATGTTCCCACCGTACCGATAAAAAGGTCGGCGGGAGACTGGTTAAAGCCCGCTGACAATGTCACCGCTCCGGCCTCTGCCATGCGCGTCTCGCCGGAACCCTTTAAGCTTGAGATCGAACAAAACGACCCGGAAGGAAAATTTGTTATGTTGACGGTCGCGGCGCCGTTCCCGGAAAAACCTTCGCCGTCGCGGTAGTACCATTTGCTTCCCACAGGAACATCCGCTTCCGTAAAGAAGCTGTAGCTATCCGTAGGCCACTCCCCGCTCGGAGGCGAATGTCTAAGCACCGTGATGTTGACTTTGTCCGGCAACGACGCGATGGCGGTGTCGATCACAATATTCTGGCCGTCTTCGATTTTTTTTAAACCAAGAAAAGCGCCATCGCGACCCGTAGCAATGATGTACATATTGCTTTCCCCATACCCCTGGGAAGGAATTTTCACTTCAATGACTACTTTATTTGTCGGTTTTGGTTCTTCTTCGCTGCAGGAGAAAACTACCGACGACATCGTGACAGCGAGATAAAATTGAAAGAGTTTCATGTCAAAAGGGTTTGTGTCCAGTTATCGCAGACAGAAATGTTTGAATTTTTCGTACAACGCTCACACTGGCCCGAAGATACAGGCACGTAAGAAATCTGGAGCGAGATGAAAGCGTGCCGGTAACTCGCGAAATGATAAAAGATGCAGGCGCGAAAGAAAATTATGTTTGTAAAGTTTCATGGAAGCGGCAGATCTTTCCAGGTTCCCTAGCCGGATTCCGTGAGAGCGGCGGAAAATTGCCACCTCAAGACTCTAAGCGTCACAAAGAAAATGCGCGGCATGTCTTGTGGTCTTTGTGCCTTCGCGCCTTCGTGGCCTCGTACCCGGTTTCACTTACATTAACATCCTCGTCCTACCACTTTAGCGAAACAATAGATTTTGAATACAATTGCAATTGAGCAAGCAGGCCATCAAGCGTGCACGGGGCGTCATACCATCGCCCGTCCGCGTCTTCACCACATCCCGTAGACTAAACATGATATTGGCTTACAATTGCGGGCAAGTTCCCTTCATGGACGCAAGCGCAAGTGAAGGTTATCGGCGACCGCAATCTTTCGTCATGCCGTATGGCAACGCAATGCGTTCCGTGGCATCAGTCGCGCGCCCTTCAATTCTTTAGAAAGCGCCTGACCAATTTCAGGGTACGTCGAAGGGATGGCAATCAATCCGGAAGCAGATCCTCCGCATAGCAGGAACTCAAAGTCCACAACAAATTTGTATCTTGCCATTATGGATCATATCGGCTTGCTGCGCAATTATCTTCACCAGTTCCAGCTCTTAACGAACGAAGAAGTGGAGCTCATCGTGACCGCATCAGAGATTGAATGCGTCGAAAAAGGAACGATACTCCTTGAAGAAGGACAGGTGAGCAATAAATGCCACTTCCTTCTGAAGGGTTGCGTACGCGAGTACGTCATCAAGGACGGTGACGAAAAAACAACAGGCTTCTATACCGAGGGCCAGGCCCTTGACCCCTTCTCTCCGCCAGTCAACCCGCCGCCATCGAAATACAACCTTGTGTGTGTCGAAGATTGCGTGTTCGCCGTAAGCAAGAGCACATTAGTGGAAGAGATGTGTCGGATTATTCCCAGGCTTGAAACGTTGATTGTTGAGGAAGTTCAGCGTAATGGCATGCGGGCGCAGGATGAAATTTCGCGTTTTATCACTTCCAGTCCTGAAGAACGATACCTATATCTCCTCGAAAACCGGCCCGACCTGCTCAACCGGGTTCCCCAGCATCAAATTGCCAGCTACATCGGTGTTACTCCGGAAAGCCTGAGCCGCATCAGAAAGCGTATGACCGCCAGGGTTTCAAATACAACATCCGTCAAGACCCCGTAAACTCCTGTTGAGACGTTGCCGTTTGAAAGTCAGAATTCCATCTGTGGAATAGTGGTGTAACGTTCTCAGAAGTAAAGCCTGTACATCAAGTTCGGAAAAATACCGAGCGGCGTCTGGTATCCGATCCCACCGGGCTTTTCAGGCGCATAGTATTCTCCAAGCCGCGGGCGATTGTCTGTAACATTGTCGATATTCAGAAAAAGTTCGTGCGTGGCGTGCACCTTATGCCATTTGTAGCTTGCCGATACGGTGAGCGTAAAAATGTCATCCAACGGACTCGCATAGGCTTTTGAGGTGTCGTAGTACTAATTAT
>DASPNN010000262.1:0-3513 GCA_035626495.1 Chryseosolibacter sp. | reverse complement strand
CATTCAAGACGCATCACAACACCTTGGACATGACGCTGTATTTGCGAATCGCGAACGAACTATATCTGAAGCGTCTTATTGTAGGTGGATTTCCCGGTGTGTACGAGTTTTCGAAGGACTTTCGCAACGAAGGAATGTCGCGCTTCCACAATCCTGAATTCACCCAGATCGAGCTTTATGTAGCTTATAAGGATTATCACTGGATGATGGACCTGGTGGAAGAGATGATTGAAAAGGCTGCCCTCGATCTTCATGGTAAGACGCAGGTCCAGGTTGGAAACAATCTGATCGATTTCAAGCGACCGTGGAAACGTTATACGATGTTCGAGGCCATCCGGCATTTTACGGGAATTGATATTTCTAACATGGAAGAGCATCAGCTCCGCGAAACTTGCCGCAAGCTCCACGTCCCGATGGACGACACAATGGGGAAAGGTAAGCTCATCGATCAGATTTTTGGCGAAAAATGTGAGCCCAATCTCATCCAGCCGACCTTTATCATGGATTACCCGATCGAGATGTCTCCGCTGGCGAAAAAGCACCGGAACAAGCCGGGGCTGGTTGAACGCTTTGAGGCCATTTGTAACAGCAAGGAAATTGCCAATAGTTTCTCGGAGCTCAATGACCCGATTGACCAGCGGCAGCGTTTCGAGGAACAGCTTGAGTTGGGTAAAAGAGGCGATGAGGAGGCGATGACGCTGGATGAAGATTTCCTTCGGGCACTCGAATACGGGATGCCGCCGACTGCGGGCCTGGGGATCGGTATCGACCGTCTTTGCATGATCATGACCAACTCGCCGTCTATCCAGGATGTCCTCTTCTTTCCGCAGATGAAACCTGAAAAGACCGGCTCGGTCGCCTCCGACGAAAGTGAGTTTCAAAAGGCAGGTGTCCGCGCCGACTTAGTTCCTGTCCTTAATAAGCTGGGCATAACGTCGCTGGCCCAAATGAAGGAAATGAAGGCATCGAAGCTTTTCAACGATGTTTGTGGGATGAGGAAAAAACTCAAGCTCGATGTGCCCAACCCGACCCTGCAGGAAGTTGAAGACTGGCTGAAATGACTCAGATTTGCAGGTGGAGGTTTGTTAATGCATCGGTGACCAGATCCACAAAATCTTTTTCGGTAATGCTGACTGCCTGAGCTTCGCGCGTTTCGGCATTCGGAAAGGGGCGGATATCCCTGACGGTCGAACGCGATTTTCCCTTGGCGACCAATTTCCCTTGCGCATCAAATACACAGACCCGTAATGTGAACACCTCCTTATGAAAAGGATCAAACGGTGTCGACATGCTTAGCTGACCGTAGATTTTCACAAAGTAATTGTATTGATGCTGTTTCAGTGAACGCTCTTCTCCAAATGTGATTTCGTCAGGATGACATGACCTGTGCTCGGTCGTGTACTCATCGAATTTCAGCAGTACTTGCGGATCGTGGAGGCTTTTGAATTGTCCGGCGGACAATTTGTTTTTCAGAAGCCGGATCACCCGCGTGTACAGGACCTGGCGATCGATGAGTGTTGTGTTGAAGGCCAGTGCCTCGTCGGATGATTTTCTCTTGAAGTGGATCTCGAAGCTTGTTACCGTCGTATCCGGTACAATTGCATATGCCTGTATTCCCATGAACAGGACAATCCCAACCAATACTCCTTTCATATCTTTCGTTATAAGCCAACGCTCACCCTGTATGGTATAAATCACATGCCACTGCAAATTTTCATTTTTTGAAGGATCCGTGCTTCTCACAGGGTGAAGGATTCACCGGTTCACCACAACTCAGCGGCAAAAAACGACGGGCAAAGCGGCAGTTCCGAATGTGCCCGCGACCGAATTTCACGGTTCTCAGTTTGCCAGACACAAAGAAGAACGTTAAAAACGATATCAGATTATTTTTCCAACCGGTCAATTTAATTTTTCGAGCCATTAGTGATAATTCTGGGCCCGTTGTCCCTTACCATTTTAAGGGCCATATTCACTTCAGCGATGTGTGTTCGAAAACTGACGACCGCGCAACGAATCCAGAGCTTACGATCGATTATGGTCAAAAAAAACACGCGACCATCGGCGTGGACACGTCGCACCAGTTGTTCATTCAGATGTTATCGGGGTCGTTGGCCAAGCGAAAAATCGCCACGGATAGCTCCGGCAATGGTCCGGTCTCAAATCCGGGACGGCACCTGGCGGCGCGGAAGCGACTGCCGGTCACTAACGGCAAAGAATACAATACCCACAATACAAATTACAATTCCCTGCGCCTGATTTTTGCATCACCTGACCTGGAAGAACAGCGCCGGCCCGATGAATTATCGCATTGTATGTGCGGCGCGCGAAGCAATAGCTATGATGCTTTTCTTTTGTCGGTGAAATGGTTTCCCCATTTTTCCAATACGGCCGTCAGCGCATCAATTTTAATTGGTTTGCTGATATAGTCATCCATCCCAGCCTGCATGCAAGTTTCACGGTCACCTGGCATGGCGTTCGCGGTCATGGCGACAATGATGGGCAGGCTTCCGTTGGTGAGGCGGATTTTTGCGGTAGCTTCCAGTCCATCCATTACCGGCATCTGTATATCCATCAGAATGACATCAAAATTCATTTTTGCCACCAGTTCGATCACCTCATGGCCATTCATCGCGATTTCGGGCGTGTATCCAAGTTTCTTTAAGACACGCTCAGCGAGCTTGATATTGACAAGGTTGTCTTCAGCGATAAGGATTCGCAACGGAAACCGCAGAGAGAAGTCGTCGCTCAGTTTTCTTTCGGAATCGGGGTGGGGCTCCGCTTGGAGCGTTTGCGGTCTCAGCGTGGCCACGATATTTCGGAGCAGCACGGCTTGCTTGACTGGTTTTGTCAGTACGGCGGAAAACACTGTAGTCATCGTGCGGCACCGCTCATCACCCAATGAGCTTAGCAAGACGACGGGAATTCGTGGAAAACGATCCCGGACATATCGGCCAAGCTCGATACCATCCATTTCCGGCATCTGCATATCGGTGATGACAAGGTCGAAGTCGATACCCGATGACAGGATGCTCACCGCTTCGACTCCGGTCTCGGCGAGTACAGGCAGCATTTTCCATTGCTCCATTTGTGTTTTGAGAATCATCCGGTTCGTCGAGTTGTCGTCAACGATGAGCACTTTCTTTCCGTGAATCCCGGCCGTTGAATAGTGGACATGGGTACGAATGCTCTGCTGGCTGACATGGGTTTCGACGGTGAAGGTGAAGGTGGTACCTGCGCCTGGCTGGCTTTGTACACGAATATTTCCCCCCATCAGTGCTACGAGCTTTTCGCAGATTACAAGACCGAGGCCTGTACCACCGTATTTCCGGGTCGTTGAGGAATCGACCTGCGAGAATGCCTTGAACAACCGGTTGAGCTTATCGTCTGGTATGCCGATACCGGTGTCGCGGACTTCGAACTCCAGCCGTGCGAAATCGTTCTTCAACTCGAGCAGGTGCACGCCGATGAAAACCTCACCGTGGTGTGTAAACTTGATCGCGTTACCAACGAGGT
>DASPNN010000261.1:0-3688 GCA_035626495.1 Chryseosolibacter sp. | reverse complement strand
GGGCTGCCTGCAGGTACCTGAAGCAGGCCTATGGAAGATTCGGCAACTGGACGCTGGTCGCGGCTTCTTACAACCGTGGCATGACCGGGCTGCAAAAAGCGATCAACGAACAGCAAATGAAATCGTACTATGACCTGTACCTGAACGAAGAGACATCCCGTTACGTCTTCAGGATACTTGCCATCAAGGAGATCATTAATAATCCGTCCAGATACGGCTTCCGCGTGAATCCCAGGCATCTATACCGGGAGGAACCGCTGAAGTACGTAGAAGTGGAGGAGTCCATTCCGAGCCTTGTGAATTTCGCCCTTGCGCAAGGCACGAATTACAAACTTCTGAAAAGACACAATCCGTGGTTGCGCGACGATAAGCTCACCGTCAAGAAAGGGAAAAAATACCGCATCGCAATACCTGCGAGCGAATAGCGGGACCTGGGCAATCGATTCAAGTTCTTAAATTTACCTGCCTTTTACGCACAACACTATGCGACCATACATCCTTGCCGAGAACAACTGGAAGACTGTAAAAGAAACGTCTTATGAAGTTGCCGTTTTACCCTGGGGGGCAACGGAGGCTCACAACTTTCACCTGCCTTATGGCACCGACATTATCGAGGCCGATCACGTGGCTGCGGAATCGGCCCGGATCGCGTGGGAGAAGGGCAGCAAGGTCGTCGTTCTGCCTACAATCCCGTTCGGAGTGAACACAGGTCAGTTTGATGTTCGGCTGGATATCAACATGAATCCAACCACGCAGCTGGCTGTCCTTCGGGATGTGGTCGGTGTGCTCGACCGCCAGGAAATATTCAAGCTTATCATCCTGAACAGTCACGGAGGAAATGATTTCAAAACGATGATCCGGCAGCTGGGGCTGGAGTTTCCCAGGATGTTCATTTGCAGCTGCAACTGGTATCAGGCTGTGGATCAGAAAGATTTTTTTGAGCACAAGGATGATCACGCCGGCGAAATGGAGACCAGTGTCATTCTGCACCTGACGCCGCATCTGGTCCGGCCGTTGGCGGAGGCGGGAGATGGTGCGGCCAAAAAATTCAGGATCGGGGCCATTCGTGAAGGGTGGGCATGGGCGGAACGCAAGTGGTTACAGGTGACGAAAGACACCGGTGTTGGCGATCCGCGCCAGGCGTCTGCAGAAAAAGGGAAGAAGTATTTCACGGCGGTCACACAGAAGGTGGGCACATTCTTTTATGACGTTGCGCGCGCTGATAGAACCGATCTCTATGCCTGATCGGTCGCGGCTTCGGTTTGCGCTGTCTGACCTTCGTACTTCGATACCCAAAAATTGTTGTACCCCTCCCCAACCTGAATGCTGATCTGCTGCAAGGCGAGCATTTCGAGAATGGCGAGAAAATTAAAGATCAAACCGATCCGCGACGGATAGATCTGCAGCAGGTCTGTAAACGCCACGCGCTGTCGCTTGCTCAATTCCTCAACCAGATATTTTTTTTGTCCCTCTACGGTGTAGGGATACTGGATGATCTGGTGAACAGGTTTGTTTTTTTCAGCTTCATAACGCTTCATGACTTTTTCGAAGACCGTCATGAGCTTGAAGACGGTTACATCCTGCAATTCCGCCTCCACATTTGTGCTTTCGGCAAGGCCTTTTAGCTCCTTGAGCAGGTTGCCGCGCTTTTCCTTCATCAGCTCGTTTTCCTCCATCTTGTGGAAAGCTTCGAGCACCGACTTATATTTTTTGTACTCGAGCAGGTGTTTCACAAGCTCTTCGCGCGGGTCGATCTCGTTGCCTTTCTCATCGAGCTGCGGACGCGGGAGTAACATTTTCGATTTGATCCGCATGAGCGTAGCCGCTACCAGGATAAACTCACTGGCCACCTCGATGTTAAGGTTGTCCATGTGGTGAATGTATTCGAGGAAGTCGTTTGTGATCTTGGCGATGGGAATATCGTAGATATCGAGTTCATCGCGTTCGATAAAAAACAGCAACAGGTCGAATGGACCTTCGAATAAGGGTAGCTTAACCTCGAAATTTTCCTGTGTAGTCATAAGGGACGACAAATTTACCGGAAAAATCGGGTCTGGCCTAAAAATTTAGTGAGTGAAGAAATATCAACCGGCGGTTTAGGGGTTAAGAATCAAAGCTTTAGTTTTGTAGTTTATTTGTTTACAGAACGTTAAAAATGAAACACTTAAGCGCATTTATTGTTTTATATTGTGCAACCAAAATAAAATGCTGATCACGCCCGGGAAATTCTTATCGCAGATCAATAGTCCAGATGACCTTAAAAAGCTCGAGCGGGCCGAACTTGTTCAGCTTTGTGAAGAACTGCGACAATTTATCATTGACAACGTGTCGGTCTATGGCGGGCATTTTGGTGCAAGCCTGGGTGTTGTGGAGCTTACAGTCGCTTTGCACTACGTTTTCAATACGCCTTATGATCAGCTTGTCTGGGATGTGGGCCACCAGGCTTACGGACATAAGATACTTACCGGTAGACGCGACCAGTTTCACACCAACCGGGTGTATGGGGGGCTTTCGGGTTTCCCGAGGATGAAAGAAAGTCCTTACGATGCATTCGGGGTAGGTCATTCTTCGACTTCCGTGTCGGCTGCGCTGGGTATGGCGGTAGCCTCGAAATATCTGCAAGATCATCGTCAGCACATTGCCGTGATCGGCGACGGCGCGTTAACCGGAGGGATCGCTTTTGAGGGACTGAATCACGCCGGGGTGTCGGATACCAATCTGCTGATCATCCTCAACGACAACTGCATGTCCATAGACCCGAACGTCGGGGCGTTGAAAGATTATCTTACCGACATCACCACGTCGCGTGCGTACAACAAGCTGAAAGACGATGTGTGGAATCTGCTGGGCAAGCTTTCGACTTTCGGAAAAAACGCGCAAGAGATCGTCTCGAAGATCGAGAACGGCATCAAGTCGACGTTGCTTTCGCAAAGTAACTTTTTTGAGTCGCTGAACCTGCGCTATTTCGGACCGGTTGATGGTCACGACATTGATCACCTGATCACGGTTCTTGGCGATTTAAAAAATATCAAGGGGCCGAAGATCCTTCACTGTGTCACTGTCAAGGGCAAAGGGTATGCGCCCGCCGAAAAAGGCAATGCAACGACGTGGCACGCGCCGGGAACTTTTGATAAGATCACCGGGGAGATCTACCGGAAAACACACGAGAAGCTGCAACCTCCGAAATACCAGGATGTCTTCGGGCACACATTGGTGGAGCTGGCAAAGCAAAACGAAAAGATCGTCGGAATCACACCGGCGATGCCCTCGGGTTCTTCGATGAACATCATGATGAAGGAGATGCCGGACCGCGCGTTCGATGTTGGAATCGCCGAGCAGCACGCGGTCACATTTTCAGCGGGTCTTGCAACGCAGGGACTGGTGCCTTTTTGCAATATTTACAGCTCGTTCATGCAACGGGGCTACGACCAGGTGATCCACGATGTTTGTATTCAGAATCTGGCGGTCAACTTCTGCCTGGACCGGGCCGGCTTTGCGGGTGCGGACGGGCCCACACATCATGGTGCTTATGATCTGGCTTATATGCGTTGTCTTCCGAATATGATTGTGTGTGCGCCGATGGATGAAGCCGAGCTGCGTAACCTGATGTATACTGCACAACTGCCGCGGACGGGCGGCGCATTTTCTATCCGCTATCCGCGCGGACAGGGCGTTATGCCCAACTGGC
>DASPNN010000260.1:0-9058 GCA_035626495.1 Chryseosolibacter sp. | reverse complement strand
ATCCTTCACCCACAGACAGCATTTGTGGAGACTTTGGAATGGAAAGCGGATTACGAAAAGAAGTATCGCAAGTTTGCGGATAAACCGCAGCCGCGACTGATCAAGACAAAACTTCAGGCCGAGATCTACCCTCGCAAGAGGGCTGTGGAATTCCGCGGAGCTTATGGATTGGTAAACATGACCAGATCCAATATTGACACAATTCATATTTCAACTGCCCCCGGTGTTGAAAATCACTCGATAAGCTTCGACCGTAGTGCGAAGCCCGTATTGGTGGACGAGGAACTTGACTACCGCATGTACATTTTGGATAAGCCTCTCTCTCCGGGGGATTCGCTGAAGGTTGAATTTCATGTCACCTACAATCCGCAGGGCTTCCCGAACTCCGGAGTTAATATTTCGGTGGTCAAGAATGGCTCATACTTTGCAAATTTCTGGCTGCCCTCTATTGGCTACCAGGATGGCCGTGAAATTCTGAATCCGGATGACCGCAAGATGCAGGGGCTTGGAGGAGACTCACGAATCATTGAAGAGATCGGATCGGAAGGCGGAGAACGAATTGATCTTGAAGTCATAGTCGGCACCGATAAAGGGCAAATAGCGGTGGGGCCGGGAAAACTGCTGAAGAGCTGGCAGGCAAATGGCCGCAGCTACTTCCACTATGCGACGGAGTCACCGGTCAAAAATAAGTTCGGTCTATTTTCCGCTGATTACCATGTCGTTGAAGCCTGGTGGAAGGCGGACTCAGGAAAAACTGTCGACATTAAGATTTTCCATCATCCAGAACATACATTGAATCTGGATAGGATCGCAAAAGGTGTACAGGCATCCTTAACCCACCTTACGCGGGAATATGGTCCGTACCCGCATAGCGAGATCAGGTTCCTGGAAGTTCCCGGTTATCCAAAAGGATTGTTTGCCTATCCGATGAACATCTTATACCGGGAAGGGTTTGCACTTCTAAACCCCGATAAAGATTCAACAAAAGTTGATATACCATTTGCGACGGTCGCGCATGAAGTCTCCCATCAATGGTGGGGAAGCCAGGTCAGTCCTGCGCCGGTTAAAGGTGCGGCCTTACTTACGGAGTCACTTGCCTGGTATTCTGCCCTTGAGATTGTGGAAGAAGCAAAGGGACGGAAAGAATTTCTCGGGCTGATCGGCGGGCTGCAGGATGATTATTTTAGTCCGAAGTCCAGGGCTGATGAACCGTTGCTTTCGGCCACCGAGCATCATCTGATATACCGCAAGGGACCGCTTGCCCTCTTCGCGATGCGCGCATATATCGGCGGAGATCAAATGAGAAAGGCGTTGTTGAGCTTGTTCAAGAAAAACGCAACAGGAAATGCGCCATTGCCTTTACCTTCAGATTTGTACAAGGAGCTTCAGGCTGTTACACCCGATTCAATGAAATACCTGCTTCATGATTTGTTCGCAGCCAATACTTTCTGGGAGCTGAAAACGGAACGGGCTGTAGCCAGGCAGACTGAATCCGGTTTGTGGAAGGTGACCCTCGAAGTTCAGGCAAAAAAATTCACGGTAGATACCAATGGAATAGACACAGATGTTGAAATGAACGACTTGATCCAGATTGGAATGTACGGCGGAAATGAAAAAGATGGCGAAGGCCAGGAGCTTTACCTGAACTTGCACCGGATCCGCCCGGGAAAACAGACTATTGAAATCGAGTTACAGGGTAAGCCTTCTTTTGGCGGTATTGATCCCAAAAATTTGTTGATGGATCTTAAGCGCTGGGATAACACGGTTGAGATTGAATATTAGCAATTCGTTCCATCGAATGTTAGATTCCCGGTTTGGAAATCAAAAACGGTTTACCGGGGGATTGTTTGAATGGCGAATACGTTTACCGGGGGGCGTTCCCTAACCGGACCGGGGGATTGCTTGAATGGCGAATACGTTTACCGGGGGGCGGTCCCTAACGGGACGATGGCTTTGTGCCGTCGGACACGTGATCGTCGAGCGGTCTAAATAAAAACCGTTCATCGTAATCAATTTCAAATTCCTTTAACACGGCCTCGTATTCTTTGATGAAGCTTTTCCTTTTATGATGCTCCTCCTGGGTTTTTATATATCGAATTATCCCTTGCACGTCAGATTTACGATATGAAAAAGCGCCATATCCCTCTTGCCATGAAAATGTTTCTTTGGTGAGTCTTTTTTCATTAATCCACTTGGAGAAACTCCCTTTAATGTCTTGCATCAGGTCTGACAGTGATTGTGAAGGTCTAAACCCGAAAAGAATATGTACATGATCGGGCATTCCGTTTATAGCCAGCATCTTGTGCTTATTTTTCTGAACGATGCCGGTAATGTATTTATACAATTCGTCCTTCCACCGATGTTGAATAACGCATTGCCGGTTTTGAACGGCAAAAACTACCTGGATGTGAATCTGTGTGTAGGTGTTCGCCACGGTTATTTCGTCGCTACGGGACGAATCAAATTTGTATTCATTTGTCTACCTGCATACGGTCCCCAACCGGACGCGGGAGCTTCTCGTTATCGACTTTGATGTGATAGACTGCTAAAATAATTTTTAATGATTTTAAAACCTCACTCTCGACGTGATGGAAAACATGATCAAGTAGAATCAATAGAAATGTACGAATCATGATAAAAAATATCTGAACGCCACAAACGTCTCGCATTTCGATCTAACTTACTCCCATCCGCATTCAAAATAACCTGGTCTTTGGATTGAGGCGACAAACCGACTTTCTACGTTCATGCAGCCAATCTTAAGAGCGTGGACGCCCCCGCCTTATCGGTGGCCGCGATGCCTTCAACCGGCAGGAACATCATCCAATACCACAAGGGGCCGTATGTAAGTTGTGTTAATTTTTCAATCGCCTTACCTTAAAGGTGACGACAAACGTCGTTGCAGAGACCGACCCGCACTTAATTTCGATCGGCCTGCTAAAAAACTCTGGGAGGACCCGGGGTCAGGTCACTCGAACGGCATGTTCTTCCCTGGCTGGCTGCAGCGTGCTGGCGGGAATATAGATATCAAATCTGGCTCCTTCCTGCGGCTGCCCGTTCGCATAAATAAAACCGTTGTGATTCTCCACAATCCTTTTCACAATCGCCAATCCGATACCTGTTCCTGGATATTCTTCCCGGTCGTGCAAGCGTTGAAAAATTTCAAAGATCTTGTCTTTATACTTTGGCTCGAAGCCGATGCCATTATCCGTGAATGACAGATAGTGATAATCAGTCTTGGGTGAGAGCTTGATGTCTTGCAGTTCGGCGCCCGTCACTCTTCGACCCTCAATCCTGATATGAGGAGGGGTATCCTTTTTTGCGAATTTCAGGGAGTTTCCGATCAGATTTTGAATGAGTTGTTTAAACTGAAATGTGATGACATTTGCTTTTCCAAGATTGATCGTTTCAATAACCGCTTTTTTCTCCGCGATCGTTTCCTCAAAATCCTTTTTGACATAATCCACCAGCAGGTTCAAGTCAGCAGGCTCGAAGGCTTTTTCTGTGGTGCGGGTGCGTGAGTAAGCCAGGAGATCGTCCAGCAGCTGCTGCATTCGGCTGACTGTTTGTTCCATCCGGAAGAGGTATTCTTTACCTGTGACCGACAGATTGTTGCGCTCTTCCTTGTTAATCAGATTTGAAAATGTCCGGATCTTCCGCAGAGGCTCCTGCAAATCATGGCTTGATATGTAATTGAAAGAGTTCAGTTGTTCGTTTGCTTTTTGCAGCGATCGGTTTGCTTCCAGAAGTTCCAGCGTACGTTCGTGTACGGCTTTTTCGAGTTCATCGGAAAACGATTTTTGCTCGTGCACATCTGTGCTGGTGCCGATCCAGGTCATCACTCTCCCCCGCTCATCTTTAATCGGATGTATCCGTGTGAGGAACTGTCTGAATATTCCATCGGCGCCTTTAACTGGAAATATCATTTCAAATGGAGAGCCTGTTTTAATGGATTGTTTCCATCTCCCGAGTACATCGGGCAAATATTTCGGGTCGTGAACGGTTTGCCATCCCCAGCCTTCCGTCTCTTTTTGTGCGGTTCCGGTATATTCATACCAGCGTTTGTTATACCAGTATACCCATCCTGTACGATCGGCCATCCACGCGAGGTTCTGAATATTATCGGCCAATGCGACAAATTGCGCTTCACTTTGTTCGATCTTCTTCCGGGCGAGCACCTGGTCGGTAACCTCCATTGCTACAGATAGAATTCCATCGATTTTTTTGCCCTCAAGATCAAACAGGGGCTGATATACAAAATTGAAATAAGCCTCGTGCATCGTGCCATCGCCCACACGATCAAATTGCAGATAACTTTCCTTACCTACGTAGGGCACTCCTGTCCTGTAAACGTTGTCGAGCAGGTCAAAATAACCCTGGCTTTCAACTTCCGGGAAGGCTTCGCGCGCTTTTAGTCCGATCAGCTCACGGTTGCCCACGAGCTTCTTCGCATAGTCGTTTATTAACTCATAACGATGTTCAGTTCCGCGAAAAATGGAAATTGGAAATGGCGCATTCATAAAAACGGACTCAAGAAACATCAAACTCCGTGCGTGCGCATCGATCTTGGCCTGTGATTCGATCTGCGCTGCGAGCATCTCTTTTTCCTTTTGCTTCAGCTCCTGCTCCTTTCGTTTCTCTTCCGTGATGTCCTCGATGATCAGCAATGTTAATTGTTCACCCTTGCTTCTCCGGGACACAAGCTTCGCGCTGAAAACCAGCACTTTTTCACCGAGAGCTCCGAACTTATGGGTTATTTCCTGTTTTTTAAGATTTTTCTTATTCCGTATGGTATCGTTCAGCAACGACTTCAGCTCCGGAATATTCCATGAACTCTTGTCAAGTTTGAAAACTGAAATTCCCGTGACGTCCTCTTCCTTTAACCTAAATGTCTTCAGAAACTGGTCATTTGCAGATTTCACATGCATATTCCTGTCCAGGATCAGCATTGGGTCAGGGATCGTAGCCAGAATTAAATTCGAGTAATTATTGAGGGCCTCTATTTCCTCATTGCGTTTCTGCAGTTCCCTATTGGATGAAATAAGCTCTTCATTGGTGGCTTGAATTTCCTCCTTGGAGGTTTCGAGTTCCTCATTAACGGTTCGAAGTTCCTCATTGCTGGAAACGATCTCTTCATTGGCGCTTTGCAACTCCTCGATGATTGCTTCCTGCTCGGTGGCATTTTGCTGCATGTCAGTCCTTGCAAGCGCAAGCTCCTGCTCCAGCTTTTTCAGTTTACGGTCTTTGAGACGGTCATAGTCTTTCGGTCTTTTTAGATTATCAGGTATTATTTCAACTACTTCGTTTTCTTTAAAAATAATAAGGAACAGCGGCTCTTCGCCACCAACTTTTAGGGGCGCGACTTCCAGGCTAAATACTTTCAGGTCGCCATCCAGGCGCGACTCGATATTTGTCTTCCGTACAACGCGCTTGCTTTTCATCGCCGTATCAATGGCGTTGCGTAATTCAAAAAGAAAGTCTGGTCGTGCGATCTTCAAAATATTCAGACTCGCCTTACCAGCAAGTTTGAAAAAAGGACTGGTGTCACCCCTGAAGAGCAACACTTCCAATTTCTGGTTGATCACAGCACAGGCAGGGAGGTACGAATTCAATAACAGACTATCAATAGCCGTCGTCAGGCTTCCATTCCCTGCTGTGGCTGGCGTGCCGAGCGAGTTCAAAACCGACTTTTTAAGTACCTTTGCACTTTCGGAATAACGGCGCAAATCCGGTTTTAGAACCTCACCATTTTTGTCCGTTTTCTTTTTAACGTAGATCTTTAGTTTTTTATGTATCGGCGTAAAGTGGGGTGCTGAGGTCCCAGTAGTTTCGGATTTACCCAGCATCAGGTACCCGCCTTCCTTTAGTCCGAACGCAAAAGATGATATCACTTTCCTCTGCGCCGCGGAATCAAGATAAATCAACAGGTTACAGCAACTGATCAAATCCATTCGCGAGAACGCGGGATCGCTCAACAGGTTGTGCACCGAGAAAACGCAAACCTCCCTGAGGTTTTGATTGATCCGATACTTGTCACGCGATAACGTGAAGAAACGCTGCAGACGCTTGGGGGAAATATTGCTTACGTCCTGGGCTGTGTATTCACCATTTCTCGCTTTAAGGATTGCTTTCTCGTTCAGGTCGGTAGCGAAAATTTGAAATGGCACCTTTTCGCTTTTTGTTTGCTGAATCTCGTGTAACAGCATTGCCAATGAGTAGGCCTCTTCACCGGTCGAGCACCCGGGCACCCAGATCCGCAAAACCTCGCCTTTCTTTTTGTTCTTCAGAAGGCGTGGAAGAAGCCTGTTTTTCAAATAATCGAACGGCTCGTCATCCCTGAAAAAGCTGGTTACACCGATTAACAAATCTTCGTATAGGAGATCAATTTCATCACTTTTTTTCTTAAGAAATAATGAATACGCATTGATGTCCTTTAGTTTGTTTTCAGAAATTCTCCTTTCAATCCTTCTTTTTATGGTGCTCACTTTATAGTGACTGAAGTCAGTACCTCTTTTCTTAAACAATAGCTGGAGTATGTTCCTTAAACCAGGATCCTTAGTTTCAATTTCCGCGTCAAACACCAGCTTATTTGCTATCCTTCTTTCCATTTTGATGCATTTTTAATTTTCAGTTAAAAACTTTTGGTCATGGTGCTGGGTGGTTTTATTCCACCGGTCAGGGACAGTTTGCGCTATTAAAATTTCGTAGATCTGACTTGCTTCGGATTAAGAATAAATTTTTCCCTTGTGGGCCGTTCGATTTCACGATTATATAACTTGGTAAGGACATAAGTAAGGTGAGGTACAAGGGTGCCGATGTCCGTTTTTTGCAAGTAGTAGTGCGCACCATTTTGGTATAAGACATCCGCGACTTCCTCTTGCAAAGAGGTAGAGTATACGATAATGGGAAGGTGCTTCATAGTCTCCATTTTCTTTATCTCAACCACACATTCGCTGCCGTTTTTCAGTGGCATATTCAAATCCAGGATCAACACATCGGGAAGCGCCTTTGTGTTGAGGTAGGTCATCAGTTGTTGTCCATTATTAACGGATAGCAGTTTATGCGGAATGGGCACCTCTTTCAAAGCAATGCCAAACAAAAAACGATCATCACTGTCGTCATCTGCAATAAGAATGTTGAGCGTCCGGTTCTTTGTGAGTGTCATTTGGCTAATTCACGATAGAGCGAATTAAAGCAAAAATATAATCAGAAAATCAATTTAAAAAGCATATTGAAAGCGTTAAAACCTTCGCGTCACAGGCCCAGTTACTCGTCATCTCTTTTGCCATCAAGTACCTTCTATACGGTGATGTCATTAGAAAGACCCAATTTGAATTTGCAGTGCATATTCTTACCCTGGCATGATTTTTTACTGCCGCTTCCTCCTGAGCTGAATGGCCCAGGGTAACTTCTCCCGTGCCCGAGCGCCGGATTCTGATGACCGCCGTTTCCGAATTTGCCTCACCGATCACCGCTACCCGGCACTAGAAGCATCCATGATGGATCCGGGGGAACCAGTTTGAGAAGCGGGTTGCGATACATGTTTACCTTAAAAACGATTCAAATACTCATCAAGTCCTTCATCCTTATCGAGACTGAGCCTTGACCGAAGCCTGTATCTGGCTTTGATCACAGATCTTGGCGATGTGTTCATAAGAATGGCGATCTGTTTTGACGAAAGCCGCATTTTTATGTATGCACAGAGTTTTAATGACGAGGTCTTCAGATCGGGATATTGATGCTGCAGACGTTTAAGGAACCCGCCATGCACAACATCAAAGTGCTCGCGGAATTTCTCCCACTCACGGCCGGAATGTAAACCTTTCTGAATCACGGCAACAACCTCTTCAAGGTCTTCCCGGAGACTCTCTTCATTGCACTCTTTGATTGTCTTGCCTATCTGATTTTTGATCCTGGATAAAAGCTCATTTTTTTGAGTAATATGGATGGTAAGAAACATAAGCTCATTGTTTTTTCCTTCGATCAATTTCCTTTCTTTCTCCTCTTCCTTTTGCAGCATCACTTCCTTGTGATGAAGGGTAATCGATTCCGCATGAAGCTTTTCTTTTTCTATTTTCAGCCGGGCTTCATCCAGCTCTTTCTGTTTTTCCCACAATTTTCTTTCTTTCTCCAGCTGAAGCTTTCTTTTGGTCCTTTCAAACTCCCTGCGAACATAAATGACGGTAGCGTAAATAATGCATGACACCGTGACACAATAAATGAGGTAAGCCCACCATGTTTTGTACCAGGGAGACAAAATACTGAACTGAATAAAATCTTCTTTGCTGAATTCCCCCTGCGGATTTACGGCCCGGAGAAAAAACCGGTAATCTCCCGGCGGCAGATTGGTATATTCCTTGTATTGAATGGCTGTGGGTTCCGACCAGAAATTGTCGGCTGTAAATCCCTCGAGGTAATATTGAAATCTCATCTTGCCAACATCCTCGAAATTATTCGCTGTAAAATAAAACTTCAGATCATTGTGATCATGTCTGAGTTTAGAAGTAGTTTGCTTGTTATGAGAATAGCCATTCCATAGAACTTGCATCGGGGCCGTACATTCCACCCGGTTGATAATGGCCGCGTATTTTGTATGCTGCTGCACCGAATCCTGGCCGGTGTTTAGAATGGCAAAACCCTCCTGCGTGCCGAGTAATGTTGAATGACCTGTAAGCGGATTGACGTGCTCAAACGCCTCTATCCAATTGGTTTTGAATCTTTCTGTTTTGTAAGTCCAATCGAGATCGCCGCCATCGTTCCGCCTGACATGCCCAAGAACCCCACGGTTGTGGATCATCCAAAATTCATTCGCCCCTGAACTCACCAGTCTTTCAATATGGGTTCCTTCCTGGATCAATTTTAAAAGAGGTTGAAAAGGTTCGAGTTTTTCAGCTTTATGGTCATAGATAAAAACGCCGGTTTGGCCAGTAACAAGGATCTCGTTGTTCAGCTTATAAACTGTGTTGTCAAAATCAGCAGGCAATGAACTTTCCTTTCCATGCACGCGCACATGTGTAACGCTGTCGAGGTTTTTATTGAGTCGCAATTGAAAGACTCC
>DASPNN010000259.1:0-3841 GCA_035626495.1 Chryseosolibacter sp. | reverse complement strand
CGAGCTCCGTACTGTCATTCACCGTTTCCAGGGCCGCCAGCGAATTCTTCAGCGCTTCGAAGCTCGCGACCGGGTTATTCGATTCGCTATACAGCGTCGCAAGCTTAGACCACGACTTCGCTACCTGTTTGACATTTCTGCTGCGCGAAGCCAGGTCGATCGCCTTTCGGTGGTATTCTATGGCATTGTCGTACTTGAACAGTGACCAGTAGTTTTGCCCAATGTTCGACAGCATGACCGACGCATTGACAGAGTCCGGTATCTGCATGTAAATGCCATAGGCTGTATGGTAGAGGTTGATCGCTTTTTCGTATTCGTTTTGTGAATTGCCAAGCATATAGGCAAGGTCCCAATATGTTTCGGCTTCATTTGCCTTGTCGTTGGCTTCATGATAAAGCGCAATTGCTTTCCGGAAGGCATCTGCCGCGTCGGCGAACTTACCGGCGCTGCTCAATGAGCTTGCCATGGCTTCGGTGACGCGCGCGGCTTTCGCAATTTCGCCACGCTGCGTGAAAATGGCCAATGCCTGCCCATAGTGGAATTTTTCTTTACGGAAATTTTTGAAATGGCCGTAGCTCTTCGCCGCTTTTTCATGTGCATAAGCCAGCTCAGTTGAATTTGAGTGATTCGCGGTCAGATGAAGCGCGCGTTCATGGGCACGGTATGCATTTGCGGAATCATTAAGGTTCCGGTAATGATGCGCGATGTTCGCGAGGATGACGTTTAGATTTACCGTGTCCTTGAGTTCGACGTACAATTCCGCAACTTGAATGTATTTTTCAACGGCTTTATTGTGTTGCGAAAGATTGTCTCCCATCAGGTACGCGATGTCCCAGAGTACATCGGCTTTTTTCGCGAGATTGTCCTTGACGACGGGCAACCGTTCTTCATGCTTTTTGAGCGCCTTCTGATACAATTGCTGGGTCACATAGAGAGCGGCAACTTTTTTCTTGGCTTCCGATAGCTTGACGGGATGGTTTGCTGCGGTGAAAGACTTTTCGGCGGCAAGGTAATATGCCAGTGCTTTGTCCTTATCGCCTTTCTCGTCGTGCGCCCCACCCAGAAACAGTTCGATGAGCCCGACATAATAGTGTTTTCCCCAGTTACGGGCGAGCTCCAGGGCTTGGTTTCCGGTTTCGAAACTTTTCTGGTAATGCTTTCGCGCGTTGTGGATCAGCCCCTGATTTCTCATCAGTTCGATCACGCTCGCGGAGTCACTAAGCTGAAGATAGAGTTCGGCAGCATCGGCATATGCTGCCAGTGACTCATCCTGGCTCTTGCGGGTTTCCTCCAGCAGGTAGCCAATGTTCCACAAGGCGCTGGCACGGTTGGCGGTATTGTTGAGCTTGATTGCCAGTTCCAGGGCGCGGCGGTAGGCCGTCAGCGACTCTTCATACCGACCCTGCGATGAATGCAATTCCGCGAAGGCGAGCACGGGATTGTACAGCTCTTGCAGAAATGTGGCATCGTCCGGGGATGTTTTCAGGATTTGCTCCTTGATTGCAACGGACTGTTCGTAGTGTTTCGCAGCTGCGGCATAGTTCCGCATTTGATTGTTACAAAGCCCGAGATAATAGTATGCATTGCCTTGCTTGGCGAAGTCTTTCGCCTGTCCGTAATGCGCGGCTGCTTCTTCATAAAACGGAATCGCCGATGAATAATCGGACTGGATGTAGAACAGCGCGGCCTGCAAATAGTTTACCTCTCCCAGGGCAAGCGCGTACCCGGTAAGTTTTGCAAGTCTGGCCACATATTTCAGCAGCTCGGCACCTTGTTCGTAGTTGCCGTCACGCGCCGGGTCACGCGCCTTTTCCACCCAATTGAAGACCTGGTCGCCGGTGATTCGCCGCGGATATTGCGCATAAAGAGTCTCGAGATTCTCGAGGTCCATCGCGATGACCTTGTCCCAAAGTTGATCCGGGGTAATCCAATCTCCGTCTTCGACATAGGCGGTGAAGTCGTCTGCAAGTTTGTATGTCTGTCCCATGGTCTGCATGTAGTTCATGGAACGGTAGTACAGGTAGCGCCAGATCTCCAGCGTATCGGAGTCTGTGAGGACTTCCGCGACCAGCAAGCCCTTAGCCGGACCGTGTTTTATTTTACGGGTGTCGCCTTTTGCTTTTAACGACTGGGCGTGCGCCTGCAAGTATGCCTGCATTTCCAGGAATTTTTCCGTTTGCAAACTATGCCCATCGCGTTTTAGGATATCGTCAAATGTAAAGAAGGGTTTTCCGCCAGCGTCTGTGATTTCAATCCCATAGATCACGAGATAATAATAGGGGCTGCGGTACGAAGTGGCAGGCAGTTCTGAATTGATATACAGCAAGTCGCCCGGTAATACTTTCTGTGCGCACTCACATTCGGCGATCAGGTGCTTGTCGCCCGCCTCGGTGATGGTTGCAAGGCCGAGCTTGCCAAGGTGATTCGGCGTATCCTTTCGCTCAGTGCCCCACACCTCCACCTGCAGGTCTGTGTGAATTCCGACGTCTCGTCCGTGTTCAATGCGCAGCGTGTATTTTCCCTTCGCCGGACCTTTCACCTGAGTGATCTTGTAGCCCACGAGCGCGGTCTCGGTCTGGGCAACGATCGCCGAGTACGACAAAAAGAAAACGATGAAAAGAGTGGGGGATTTCTTTTTCATAGATTAAGCCAATAGGAACAAAACAAATATAATGAAGATCCAAGGTCTTTCAGCAGGAGGTGCCTCTAAACTTGAAGTCAATTCATGTGTAGGAAAGATCCGCGTTTGGATAAAAAACGACGGCTTCGGCGACACGATCTTTTCTTTCAATGTTCTGTTTCACGCCAGAATGTGATTAAATTTGGTTCAGAATGAACCTGTCACAACCCGGTGCGACGCAATCCGCCATTCGGATACCAAAACAGCTGTATTGCTCTGAGACTGGCAAGCCATTTTCGCACTGCCTTGTATGTAATAAATATCTTCTTCATGACGGAATATCGTACATGGTTGAAAAGTCGTTCCGACAGATCCCGGAAATGAATCTTCGGGAATCGATTTTTGAATATGCGTTGTGTCATTCATGCAGCGCGATGATGAATGCATCGCTGAGCACGGAGTCGCGTGAACGAATCGATGCCTATTTTCAAGAGAACACAGACCTGTACGGGAGGTCAAAAAAATTACTCTCGGCAAAAACACTTAGGCTGAAGCCCTGGGTCGAAAAATGTATCGTGAAAGGTACACCCATTTTGAAATCACGCGAGTACCAGCTTGTCGCCGAATGCAATGGGAAAAACCTGATCTTTACCGT
Organism: Chryseosolibacter sp.; assembly: GCA_035626495.1. Taxonomy (GTDB): domain Bacteria; phylum Bacteroidota; class Bacteroidia; order Cytophagales; family Cyclobacteriaceae; genus Chryseosolibacter. Next base: position 566 of record DASPNN010000259.1, on the reverse strand, counting down.
GATGCCATTTGCAATTTCGCTGGAAGCCATCGACGAGATCACGGGACTGCTGTCGGATAAAAGCCTGGGAGAAATCGATAATTTTATGGGTAAGTACTTTACCGGGCCGCCGGAAGTATCGGAAATTCTCAAACGAAGGCTCGTCATCATCTAGCGTACGGTCTTTGAAACGAAATGACCATCCGACCAACTATGCGATATATTCTGATGCTTCAACTCCTTGCCGTTTCAATTTTGGCTTTCGGCCAGGAGGAAAACCCGGAGGCACCTGTAACACAATCCCGGCCGGTAACAGTAAATTCTTTTACTGCACAATTTCTTGTCTCGACCAATCTTGAGGGCTTTTATCTTAATATTGTCGGGGCTGGTATCCGTTATACCAGAAAACACACCTCGGTCTCAATCACAATTTTTCCGAGTCTTAGTTTCCGAAAAGACCGGCGTGACGTGCCTGCAGACCAGAAAAAACCATTTGTGCGACCGGGTTTTGCCGTGGGGCCGCTGTTCCAATACAGAAAATTAATGCTGGGCTTTCCGACGTTTTACCAGGACGATGGATGGCATTT
>DASPNN010000258.1:0-3594 GCA_035626495.1 Chryseosolibacter sp. | reverse complement strand
CCCGTGCTCCCGATTGGCAATGCCGCGACCGCAACGAATGGTGCATATCAGGGGCATTGGGCAATGGAGTCATTTTTTGGACGAGCCAACTATAATTTCAACGACAAGTATTACGTGCAGGCTGCAATCCGCACGGATGGTTCTTCAAACTTCGGCCCTGCAAACCGCTGGGGGGTGTTTCCTTCAGCGTCAGTTGCCTGGCGCGTTTCGCAGGAAACATTCTTTCAATCGGTCGATTTTATCAACGAATTCAAGATCAGGCTTGAAACCGGTGTGACCGGTAACCAGGGTGGCGGCGGCATTTTCGGCCCGCTGAATTCGATTACCACCCCGTGGGGAACCGGCTTTGCGCTTGGACAATATGGAAACGAAAATCTGAAGTGGGAAGAAACGAAAACCAACAATATCGGATTCAACGTCGCATTCCTTCAAAACAGGATTCAGCTTGAGGGTGATTTCTTTATTAAGAAAACAGACAATTTGCTAACGCGAAACCCGTTGCCGGCCTACCTTGGAACTGAAGGCGAGGGCTCCATCGGTACCCCGTGGGTGAACATCGGGGCACTTGAGAATCGCGGCTGGGGTTTCAGCGTGAAAACTGTGAACATCGACAGAGCGGGACTTGTGTGGAATACGGATTTCAATATTTCCGGATTCAAGACGAAAGTCACCGACTTCTATTCTGAAACGGCGTTCATCGAGCGGCGTCCATGGTTTGTGGGGGACACCGGCTCTGGAAACAACTGGGCGCAGCGTGCGGCCATCGGCGAGGCGCCGTGGTTATTCCGCGGCTACATCTACGATGGGTTATTTCAGTCTGTTGAAGAGATCAATGCCAGCGCCTTGCCGGTGAATAACAGCGGTGCCGAATATCCGGCGGATCCGAACAACGGCATCTGGGTAGGGGACATCAAATACAAGGACCTCAACGACGATGGGATTATCGACGAACGCGACAAGACAAACATCGGGAACCCGTGGCCGAAATTTAATTTCGGTCTGACCAACACGTTCCAGTACAAAGGTTTTGAGCTGAACGTCCTTGTCACGGCCGTCTACGGCAACGATGTCTTCAACCTGTTGCGATACAATAACACAAACCCCAATAACATCAACCTGGGGCGCAACCTGCTTCGTGAGACGTTCGACTACGCAAGGCTCGAAGGGGAGGGGGCAGCCACCGTGCTTGCAAACCCCGGAACCGACATTCCCCGGATTACATATAATAACCTGAATGGCAACCGCCTCAGGTTCACCGATCAATACGTCGAGGACGGATCATATGTCCGCGTGAAGAATATTTCGCTCGCGTACGCAGTACCCTCGAAATTTCTCAATGGACAGGAAGTGGTCAAATCAGTCCGCGTGGTCGTAGGTGCGCAGAACCTTTTCACCTTCACCAAATATTCCGGATATGACCCGGAAGTCGGCGCGTATGTCGGGCGCGACGTTGCGTCGGACAATCAATCGATCGGCCTTGACTATGGACGATATCCGCTGACACCCGTGTATACTTTTAGCGTTGGCGTAGGTTTCTAATGAACTGAAAAAATGAAAAATCTCAGAAATAAAATGATACTTGCCTGTGGTGCCATCGTCGGCATTTTGGCAGGCTGTTCGGACGACTTTCTGGATAGAAAGCCGTTGGATACAATTGTGGATGCAAACTTTTTCCAGACCGCCGATCAGGTGCTGGCTGGTTCGGCACCTCTGTATAACATTGTCTGGTTTGCTTATAACGACAAAGCTTCTCACGGGCTCGGTGATGGACGCGGTGGCGTGCTGAGCGCAAACTATTCCTACCAGCTGGAGAACATTCAATTCAAAACGTCGGCTGCGACTTCGGAGAATATTACCTCGTGGCGTGCATTCTTTAATGTGGTTGGACAGAGTAATATTCTTATCAATAACCTGAATAAATACGTCGGGCCGGAAGTGCCGGAGAACATCAAGAACCACGCGATCGCCGAAGCGCGCTTCATGCGCGGGCTTGCCTACTCTTACCTGGTGCAGAACTGGGGGGCCGTTCCGATTATTACCGACAACTCCACGCTATTGCAGGATACCACCATCACGCGCCACACGATTGAATCTGTATGGGAATTCATCTGCCGCGACATTGGATACGGTGTGACTCATCTGCCCGAGACACCGGTGCAGCCGGGTCGTCTCACAAAATGGGCCGCCGAAGGGATGCTCGCGAAAATGTACCTGACCCGCGCAGGCGTCAATCGTACGGAAGGAAACAGGAACCAGGTTTACCTGGACAGTGCCCGTATCCTCGCAAAGGATGTGATTGACAACAGCGGTGCGATGCTCATGCCGAGCTACGAAGATCTGTTCAAGACTGCCAACAACAACAACGTGGAAACCCTGTTTGCACTGCAATGGGTGTACAACGGAAACTGGGGCAGTCAGAACAGCGTACAGGCATTCCTGGCGTACAGCTCAAGCATCACCGGATTCCCCGATGGCTGGGGTGGTGACCTGGGCGCATCGCTGTATATGCTGAGCAAATACGAAGGCCTCGTGGAAACCGGAAGCACAACCGACACGCGCCGCAAGGCAACGTTCATGCTACCTGGCGATCATTATCCGTATATCCATCAACAGGTCCTTGATGCCAATGGCGAACCCGTCATTCAGGAACTCAGGGTGCCGGTGGGAGGAGCCGGGTATAACAACCGCGCGTGGGTGAAGAAGTACGTGGTCGGAAGACCGGAGGATAACAATGGACGTGTGTTGCAACAGCGCACCGAGATCCAGACTTACATGCTTCGCCTGGCCGATGTGTACCTGGTCTATGCGGAAGCCATCCTGGGCAACGGCAATTCAACCTCTGACCCCGAAGCCCTGGAATACTTCAACCGCGTGCGTGAACGGGCGAACGTTCCCGCAAAAGCATCGATTACGTGGGACGACATCTTTAACGAGCGTCACCTGGAGTTTGCGATGGAAGGACAGATGTGGTACGACTATGTGCGGCTACATTACTTCAATCCGCAAAAGGCTTATACGCTGCTGAGCACACAGGACCGCGGGTTCATCCGGATCACGCCGAACCAGATTCCGAACCCGACTTCCTGGACAATCATCGCTGATCCATCATATTCCGGCGACCGCAATTTCACGGTGAACGCTGGCAACTTCCTTCTGCCATTGCCGGAGGTAGAGGTGTCGCGCGCGCCCAATTTGCGGAAGGACCCAGTTCCATATGAATTCAATTAATTCGGACAAGTATGAAAAACATAATATATAAAAACTGGCTGCTTGCCCTTTTCGTGGGGCTCACGGCCTTTGCATTTGTTTCGTGTGACGACAGCGACGAAGGTGCCCCGCCAATCATCGAGCGGGTGAGCCTCGTGCCAAAAGACTCCACGACGGAAAGCGGTTTCCGCGGAAATACGTACGTGATCTTCGGTCAAAACCTGGGCACGGCTCAGGCAGTGTTCTTCAATGGAGAGCAAGCACCGTTGAACACGACGCTCGTGCGGAATGACAACATCATTGTCCGTATCGGAAGCAACACACCGTACGTGAACGCTTCCAATAAAGTGACCGTCGTCACCAAGCACGGTGAGGCCTCATTGAATT
>DASPNN010000257.1:0-7837 GCA_035626495.1 Chryseosolibacter sp. | reverse complement strand
GTGGTGCGGGTGGAGATCATCCGCAAACTTATCTTTGAAAAACCTCCGTTGAAACAGCAGGATAACAACGACGCCGATAAAGATCGATGAATCGGCAATATTAAACACCGGGCTGAAAAACAGGAACCGTTCTCCACCGATCGAGGGCACCCAATATGGCCAAGTGAACTCGAACAACGGGAAAAATAACATATCGATCACCTGCCCATGAAACCATGGGGTCGGAGAATCCGGCAGATGGTTGCCCAGCAAGACGCCGTAAAATGTGCTGTCGATGACATTGCCCACTGCGCCGCCCAATATCAGGGCCATGCACCACAGGAAGCCGGAATGTGTTTCCCGATGGGCCATCTTCCATAAATAATAACCGATGCCGAACATAGCGCCGATCCGGAATGCGGTCAGGGCAAGCTTGCCAAATTCGTTATCCCACCGGATGCCGAAAGCCATGCCAGGGTTTAGCAGGTAATGAAGCTTGAACCAATCGCCGATCACATTGATCTCGTCATGAAGTGTCATGTACTTATGAACCAGAAGCTTTGACGTCTGATCGATGAGGATGACTGCCAGTGCGAGAATAAAATACTTGTAAATCTTCATGCAAGAAATTTGATCCGGTGACTATTTTTTTACGCTGATCTTCACTTTTAACATAAACTCATCCATATCCACTTCAGATCCTCCGGTGACCTGATCTTTCAATTCGAGGGTCAGCGCCTGGGTTTCGGTGCTGATGTAGTCTCTGAACGACGTCAACGCGGACGTAACGGTTTCGCCATCCCGTTCAACTTCGATATTGATCTTGTCGAGCACTTCCAGGCCCATGTCTTTGCGGAGATTTTGCACACGGTTCACAAAGTCCCGGGCGATTCCTTCCTTTTTCAGGTCGTCGGTGACATTGATGTCGAGGGCAACGGTAACCCCATTTTCGGCCGCTACTGCCCAACCGGGAATATCTTCGCTGCTGATCAGGACGTCTTCGAGGACGAGGTCGAATCCATTGCGCGAGAGCTTTCCGGATTTTTCAATGGTTGTGATATCCTCCTTCGTAAATGCGTTGATCACGGCGGATACCTCCTTCATTTTCGGGCCGTATTGCTTTCCGAGCTTTGCGAAATTCGGTTTCACACGCTTGACAAGGATTCCGGAAGTGTCGTCGATGTACTCGATACTCTTCACGTTCACCTCGGCGAGGATGATCTCTTCAACAGGTTTCACGCGCTTCGAAAACGCGTCGTCGAGCACAGGCAGCAAAATTTTTTGCAATGGCGTCCGGACCTTTATCTTATGGTTCTTACGGATGGAGTGAACCAGCGAGCAGATCCGTTGGGCGTACTCCATCGATGTTTCGAGTTCCTTATCGATCAGCTGGCGTTGTGGCGAAGCCAGGTCCGTCAGGTGGATAGAAATATGCCGCAGGGGAGTGTTGTTCCGGATGGCGCGCTCCCGGATATTTTCCGTCAGGTTCCTGTATAACCATTCACTGAAGAATGGGGCAACCGGAGCCATCAGCTGGGCTGTGACGAGCAAACACTCATACAGGGTTTCGTATGCCGCTTTCTTGTCGTCGGTCATTTCTCCTTTCCAGAACCTCTTGCGGTTCAATCGCACGTACCAATTCGAAAGCTGATCGTTGACAAATTCCTGGATAGCGCGCGCCGCGCGTGTCGGCTCGTATTCGTCGTAGGCTTTCGTTACGTCTACGATCAACGACTGGAGTCTGGATAAAATCCAGCGATCGAGGTTCGTCCGGGACGCAGTGCTGATATTCATTTCATCCTTGACAAAGCCGTCGATGTTCGCATAAAGTGCGAAGAACGCATAGGTATTCTGCAGCGTGCCAAAAAACCGGCGCTGGACCTCCATGATGCCGTCAAAGTCGAACTTGAGGTTATCCCACGGCGGGGCATTCTCGATCATATACCAACGCACAACGTCCGGGCCATACTTTGCCAGCGTTTCAAATGGATTGACAACGTTACCCTTACTCTTGGACATTTTGTTGCCAACCTTGTCGAGCACCAGGCCATTCGAGATCACATTGCGGAATGCCACGCCCCCGTTTCCGACCTGCTTATTTACGCCCTGAATTTCCGTGCTGCATTCGTTGATCATCACAGCAATCGCGTGGAGGGTAAAAAACCATCCCCGTGTCTGATCCACGCCCTCGGCGATAAAATCGGCGGGGTAGTTTTTTTCGAACACGTCCTTATTCTCGAACGGATAATGCCACTGGGCGTACGGCATCGCCCCTGAATCGAACCAGACGTCGATAAGATCCGGTTCACGATACATGGGTTGCCCTGAAGGACTCACCAGGATAACATCATCGACATACGGCCTGTGGAGATCTCCCGCTTCGAGAGGATCTTTGTTCATCAATCCTTTACCGATCGATATCTGGATCTCTTCGCGCAGCTCTGCCAGAGATCCGATACATCGTTCTTCTTTGCCATCTTTGCTGCGCCAGATTGGCAGCGGCGTTCCCCAGTAGCGCGACCGCGACAAATTCCAGTCAACGAGATTTTCGAGCCAGTTCCCAAAACGGCCCGTCCCGGTCGACTCGGGTTTCCAGTTGATGGTCTTATTAAGCTCGACCATCTTATTTTTCAGCGCGGTGGTGCGGATAAACCAAGAGTCGAGCGGATAATACAAGACAGGCTTATCTGTTCTCCAGCAGTGAGGATAGGTATGTTCGTATTTCTCGACCTTGAAGGCTTTGTTCTCTTCTTTGAGGATGATCGAAATGATGACGTCCGTATTCTTATAGTCTGCATGCGATTCATCCTCGCCTGTGTAGTTTTTGACATAAAAGTCATCGGCATCCAGGTTTTTGTGAGTCTTGATCCCAAATTTGGCTACCCCCTCTTTCAGGCGCATACCGATGGCGGTAATAAACTTCCCCTTGCGGTCGACGGTCGGCACTTCATTTCCCGCTTCGTCCGTAACGGTGAGGGGTGGGATGCCATATTGTTTTGCAACGCGGAAGTCGTCGGCGCCGAACGTGGGCGAAGTGTGCACAACGCCCGTACCATCCTCGGTAGTAACGAAGTCGCCGGCGACCACCTGAAACGCCTTGTCTTCGTTGTACAACGGTTTCAGATACGGCATCAGCTGTTCGTACCGAATACCGATGAGTGATTTGCCCGCAAACTCCTGGACAATTTCAAACGGAATTGCTTTGTCGCCCGGTTTATAGGATTCAAGTTTAAGTTCCCGGTTCTTTTCAGAAAAATATTTTCCAACCAGGTCTTTTGCCAGCACGACGCTAACGGGTTTGTGGGTATACTGGTTGAATGTGTTGACCTGTACGTAGATAATTTTTTCACCAATGGCCAGCGCGGTATTCGATGGCAAGGTCCATGGGGTTGTCGTCCAGGCCAGGATGCAGACGTGTCCAAAGCTGGTATTCTTCACTTTCTCAAAAAGAAATGCGGAAGTGCCATCCGGCTTAATGGAAAACTGCGCCACAACCGAGGTGTCTTTTACGTCCTTATAGCAGCCAGGCAAATTCAACTCGTGCGAGCTGAGGCCGGTACCTGCGCCGGGTGAGTAGGGCTGGATCGTGTAGCCTTTGTACAGGAGGTTTTTCTCATGGAACTTCTTCAGAAGCCACCAGAGTGATTCAATGTATTCTTTTTCGTAGGTGATGTAGGGATTATCCAGGTCGACCCAGTATCCCATTTTACGGGTGAGGTCGTCCCACTGATCCTTATACATCATCACCGTCTCGCGACATTTGCGGTTATACTCCTCGACAGAAATTTTTTTTCCGATGTCGTCTTTGGTGATCCCAAGCAATTTTTCAACCTGCAGTTCGACGGGCAGTCCGTGCGTGTCCCATCCGCCCTTGCGTTTCACCTGGAAACCCTGCAGGGTTTTATAACGGCAGAAGATATCCTTGACGGTCCTGGCCATCACATGGTGAATGCCCGGTGTCCCGTTTGCAGATGGCGGCCCTTCGTAAAACGTGAACGTCGGCGACCCTTCCCTGTTTGACACCGACTTTTCGAAAACCCGTTCCCGGCCCCAGAATTCAAGGACGCCTTCGGCGATCTTCGCAAAATTCAGCTCTTTGTCTTCATTATATTTTCCTGCCATGGCCTGAAAAACAGCGTTTTCTGTAGAATAAGACCGCAAAGATATTCGATTAATTACGAAATAAGAAGTGTAAAAGTGGCACTCCCTTCCCAAAAATCTGACTTCGATGAACCGAAAAATTATTCAGCGGCGGAATGGCGGTTGTGGATCTTGATCTTGCTGAGGTCGATTTCCTCATCTTCGTGTTCGCTGTAAAAATTCGTGTCGAGCTCGTCAATCAGCAGATGCTCGTCGGTTTTCTTTTTGGGCTTGTCAAACGAGCGGATCAGGGCCGGGAGGAGGATCAGGTTCGTGAACATCGAGATCACGAGCGTAGTGGATGTCAGCACCCCGAGCGCAATCGTTGCCCCGAAATCCGAAAATGCGAAGATGATAAAACCGGCAAAAAGGACCACGGACGTGTAGATGATGCTCTTTCCGGTCTCCAGGATACTTTCCGTTACTGCCGCGGGGATATTGAAATTGTTGGAAAGTATCTCCTGGCGGTACTTTGCCAGGAATCGGATGGAGTTGTCGACCGAGATCCCGAAGGTGATACTGAAAATCAGCGCCGTACTCGGCTTCAGTGGGATGTTAAAATAGCCCATCAGGCCCGCCGTGATCATCAGGGCGAGCAGGTTCGGCAACAGTGAAATCACGATCATGCGCACGTTTGCAAACAGCGCCGCCATCGACAACGTGATCAGAATAAAAGCAAGCAAAAGACTTTCCTTGAGGTTGGCGATCAGGAATTTGTTGCCTTTGATAAAGGTTTTCGTGGAGCCGGTGATCGCTGTCTTGACCGAATCGCGCTCGGTGGAGACAAACGTTTCGCGCAGTTTGGGCTCAATCGAGTACTGGATGAGCGAGTCAAGCTTGACCGATCCAATATCGGCGATCTGGGATTTGATCCGCATTTTGCTGAACGTCGAATCTACAAACGAGTTGAGTAACCCGCTGTTGTCGCTTTGTCCCTTGATGTAGCGAAGGATGAAACCGGCTTCCATCTTTGAGCTCGGCAATGCGAATCTCGCCGGGTTGTTATTAAAAAAGGCCTGCTTCGACGCTTTAACCAGGCTGATAACCGAGACGGGTTTTGATACGTCGGGCAACGAATCCAGGTAAGCTTCGAAGGATTCAACTTTTCTGAGATTATCCAGGTCGAGGATTGGCCGGCTTTTCTTTCCTTTGAACTCCACGACGATCTCCAGCGGCATGACACCGCTGAAATTTCTTTCGAAGAATTTCAGGTCCTGTTTCACAGCGCTGTCTTCAGGCACGTCATCGACCATAAATGACAGGGACCGGAGCTGAAGCATGCCCCAGGCAGAAACGACCGCGAGTACGACAGACGCCGCATAAATAAACAGTCTCCGGCGCTCGACCATTTTGTCAATATCCATCAAAAAGCCGGTAAGCATTTTGAAATTGAGGTGACGCAAATGCCTTGGCGTCGGAGTTGGCAGCCACGAAAATATGCTCGGGATCATCACCAGGCTCACAAAGAACAGGACGAGAATGTTGATCCCCGCCACGATACCGAACTGCCGCAGGACAGGGATGTCGGTCGCCAGCAGGGTAAGAAACCCGATCGCCACGGTCAGATTCGTAAGAAAGGTTGCCAGGCCCATTTTGCGAACTACGTTGGTGATGGCGTCTACCTTGTTGTGGCCTTTGATGAACTCGAGGTGATATTTGTTCAGCAGATAGATCGCGTTGGTGATTCCGATCGTGACGATCACCGGCGGTATCAGGCCGCTGAGGAGTGTGATCTTATATCCAAAAAGTGAAAGTGTACCGAGCGTCCAGATCACGACAATCGCGATTATGATCATTGAAAACAATACCGCGCGTACGGATCGAAAAAAGAAAAACATGATCAGGCCGGTAATGATCGCCGCAGCATAAAGGAAAATCTGCATTTCGCGTCGAACCGAATTGGCAACCACCGTCCGGATAAATGGCAGGCCCGCATAGTGAAGCTTGATGTTGGTGGCTTTTTGAAAATTCTCACCTTCTGCCAGGAGGGCCTCGGTGAGATCTTCCCGCCTGGAAGAGTTCATTACATCTTTATGGACGGAGATGAGCATGGCGGTTGCGCCATTTTCTTCATTGACAAGCTGGCCCATGTACACGCGTTGGTCTCTCGCAATGCCGAGCAGGCTGTCGAGCGCCTGCTGGTCGTTGAGTATCTCAGGGAAAATATTCGTAAAGTAAAAGCGGGCATTCGCGGTGTCCTTGAGGATCATTTTCAGCAGCGGCAGCGACACCACATCGTTGACACCACCAATTTGCTTTGCGGCCCTGCCGAACTCGCGAAAGGCGATGAAGTTTTTCAGCTCATAGATCGAACTGTCTTTCAGCCCGACCGCGATGATGTTGCCATCCTCGCCAAATTGTTTCCGGAACTGCTGCAGCATGATCATATCCGGGTCGTTGGGAGGAACGGTCAACGATGAGTCATAGCTCATCTGGACTTTGGATGCAAAATAGCCCATGACCAGCGTGATCAGGGCGATCGCCAGGATGAGCCCCACACGAAATCGGATGATCCAAACAGCCAGTCTATTCCACATGATATCGACAAAAGGTTAAGAGTATTCAAAAGCCAGCCGCAAAACTAATGATTTTACCTTCCAACTTTCAATGTTTCAGGTTGCAAGTTTCTGGAAAATGGATGGCCGGATTACAAGGTAAGATAGCGGGATGAATACACGAAAAACGGCAGCGACCGCAAGGCTATCTCTTGAAGTATAAAAAGAAAGTTGTTCCCCGATCCGGAGTGCTTTCCACGTCAACCCGTCCTCCAAGCGCAACCATCTGTGTTTTGACAAGATAAAGCCCCAACCCGCGTCCCTCCATATGAAGGTGAAACCGCTTATAAAGGTTGAACATGTTGTGCTTATGCCGCATCAGATCAATACCCAGGCCGTTGTCTGAAACAGAGAGACAGACAAAATCATTATCGGCCTCGGTTCGAATTGAAATAACAGGATCACGGTCGGGATGCCGGTATTTAATGGCGTTGCTCAGCAGGTTATAAAGAACACTTTCAACGTAGGGTGCAACTGCATACACCTTTTCGACTTTAAGATCCGTTTTGATCCTCGCGTTCGTCTCCTCATATTCTTTTTCGAGCGTTTTGTTGACCAGATCCAGCGCACTCCGGAGGTTCACTTCGATCATGTTACCGGTATGCTTGCGGATATCGAGTATCGAGTTCAGGTCTTTGATCACGGTATCCAGGTCGCGTGCCGAGGAGACCAGTTTGCGCAGAATGTTTTCCTTTTCCACCGGGTCGGCGGCGAGCTCGAGAATGTGCGCAAGCCCCATGATTCTTGTCAGAGGCGCACGCAGGTTGTGGGCGGAGACGAACGCAAACTGCTCGAGCTGATTATTTTGGTCGATGAGTTCCTGATTGGCAAGCTGCACTTCGTGGGTACGCGCGTCTACCTCCACTTCCAGCTGCGCGTTCTTGCGCTGAATCTCCTTGTTCTGTTTTTCGATGATGACGTGAGCTTCCTGAAGCTCACGGTTCTGGTTGGCGAGCACGTCGCGCTGGGCAGCGATCTCTTCGCTTTGCGAATGCAACTCCTCATTCTGCGTAACGATTTCTCTGGTACGCTCGGCCACAGTCCGTTCCAGCAGCGCATTCTGCTCGAGCAGGAGCTTGTTTTTTTCTTCCTCGGCCTGTCTCAACAGCTCACCGAGTCGCAGGGTCTTTTTAGTATGGAACGCGGTATATAGCAATGTGGGA
>DASPNN010000256.1:0-3168 GCA_035626495.1 Chryseosolibacter sp. | reverse complement strand
TAAAACCTTCGAGGGCGATCGATCATGCGTTGTCTTACCGGCTGACCATTCCACATCTGTATATCCGGGACGACTTGTACACGCACCGGCTGATGGCCTGATGCGTCGGTTGTTGTCAGGCGCCTAAAAACCAATGAGTATGAACGGTGCCCAGTAATATGGCGCGGCAAATCGTTCGGTGGCAATGAGATTTTTTTTGGCCAACCGCAGACTGGACGCATAACTGTCCGATCCATCCAGCAACGTGCGATAAAAGTCTTTCATCAGCTGCGCGGTTGATTCATCCGAAACGCTCCAATAGCTGACGACGATATTTTTCGCACCCGCGAACACCAAAGCGCGCGACAGTCCGATAACGCCTTCACCTTTGGAGATCTTTCCAAGGCCGGTCTGACAGGCGGATAGTGTTACAAGGTTAGCATTCAATTTCAAATTGTAGATTTCGCCGGAAAACAGACTGCCGTCATTACGGCCGTCGGTGCTCTTAAGATAGATGCGTGAGAGCTCCGGATGGTATTCATCCACGACCCCGTGAGTGGCCAGGTGTACGACGTGGAAACCATCGGCGGCGTTGCCCTTGATCAGCCCTTCATCGGCCTGGTCGTAAAGCTTTACCGAACAGGTCAGCTGCCGATCCGAGAACATTTTTGAGATCTCTTTCACTTCTGATTCAGTGCCCGGCAATTCCGGAAGCTTACTGTCGCCGAATGTTACGGGCGCGCAAAGGAATATTGAGCGGTTCGCGAGGGTCCCTCGTTTCAGAGATTTTTCCAGGAGGAGGGAGGCTGAAAATTCGTATCGCACGGAGTAATCTTTGATAAGGTAGGGAAGTTGCCGGAAGTCTTGACTATTGGCTTTGCGTGACAGGAGCGCTTCGAACGGGATCACGCTCAGCCGTCCCGTTGGAAGGATCACCAATTGATTGATAGCTGCGGGTATTCGCGCAGGAATGAGCAGATCATGCAATTTTCGTCCACTGACTGAGAAGCTTTTCAGCTCGTTGAAATAAATCCCATTCCTGAAACCTGTGATGTACCTGTCGAACTCTGCTGGCAAAGTTCTCTCAAATACCTTGTAGCGTTTCGCGGTAATCAGGAACGTATACAGGCGCCCGCCCTTATCGTCGATGAAGTAGCTGAGGACAGCCGTCTCCTTGTCGAGCAACTTCTGCAAATCCTGCATGGATGGTGAAGTCGTGTTAAACTTGAGATTGAAATATTGCGGAAAATCGCTCTCGAGCTTCCGGATAAATGATTCATATGCCCGACTAAGCTTAAAGGCGGTTTCGCGAAGCAACCGCTCTTCGTCAGGGGAGGGTTTTTGTGATAGCTTCCGATTGGTCAGGGCTATGGCGGACTTTAGATTTTTTTCTTCCTCCATTAACGCCGTAGGGATGCCGGCAAACGACTTGGCATTCGCCTCGGATATCGATTCAAGGAGGACGGCGCTTTTACTCTTCTCGGCAAAATAGAACGCCAGTTCAAAATATGGCTTCCTCCTCACGGAATTCAAGGCGGTTTGCATGGCGATGCGCACCCCGTTTGCATAGACGTCATTGGCGATCACTCCCAGGGCGATCTTGTCGTTTTCATTGGTGCTGTGCTGCCGCAGGCTATTCACAAGGGAATCACAATGCTGCAGTATGCGCAGGCTTGTTATCAGGTCACTAAGACGCAGACTTTTTCCGGCATATTGTTCTTCATATGCCTGTGCCTTGTAGAGCAGCGAGTAGAGGAGTACATGTCCGTTGTAAAAGCGGTCCGGCGGTGGCAACGAGGCAGGCGCGGGGTCTTCGTAACCGCTCACGTTCGCAATGATCGCTTGTTGATATAGATTGAGTGCGTCGGCGTATTTTCCATTCGACAGGGCGATATTGCCCAGCGCGTTTAAAACCTGTGCGATGTCCGGATGTTTGTCACCATAAACCCCGCGGTACATCTGCAGTGCCTTTTCATAATATCCGCGCGCGGCGTCCAGGTTCTGCATTTTCAGGTACGTTTCACCGAGGTTGAGCAGCGCGAAGGCTTTTGTTGGGTGCGGACCCTGGTAAGCCCTTTCCCAGATCTTCAATGCGGCCTCGAAGTTATTGACAGCGTCCCCGTACAATTCCAGCTTGCGGTAGATCAACCCGTTGTTGATGCTTGCGATGGCAAGTTTGGGATGATCAGGCCCATGAATCGCCGCATAGATTCTAAAAGCCTTTTCGTAGTAATCGAGCGCTTTGTCGTTATCGGTATTTGCGTAGGCGAGCCCGAGATCATTCAGCGATGCGGCAACAAGCTCATGGTTAGCGGTGAGATTTTTCTCACGAATGCTCAGGGCCATCATCAGTTGCTCTTGTGCTTTCATATACCGCCCTGCGGAATTGTAGCTAAGGCCCAGATACGTGATCGCCTGTGCCGCGTCAAGGCTGGTGCCTTTGCCGGTGGATTCGAAAGCGGAGACTGCCTGTTCAAGCGTTTCCTGCGCGCGGTCAAGCCGGCCCTGGTTCATGAAAAGAAGGCCGGAAGTTGTAAGCACAATTGCTTTGTGATACGTGTTGTCGCCCACGGGAATGCCCGTCAAGGTTGAATCCGCCTCATCGTACCTGCCCAGATGAATCAATGCCTGCGCGCGTTTGGTCGCCAGCAAAACTTTTTCACTGCTGGTGGCGGAAGGTGGAATCGCAGCCGTGAGCTGAAGTGCCTGATCATACGAAGCTGCGAGAAGCAGTGAATCGACCTTAACGATGGATTGGGCACACGCCCCTATGACTGGAAGATAGAATGCGACAAGAAGAATTTTTCTCATGCTTTAGAACCGATGATAAAATGTGATCGTGGAAACGACTTCCCGCGTTAGGCCGTCGGGATTTTCGTCGCGTTGAACGATCTTTTTGCCCAGGAGCAGCTTGAGACCCGATTGAACATTGAAGCTGTAGCCCGTAGTGAAAATACCGGACAATGCCAGTCCTTTCGCGGCATCGGGCCTGACACGCGCACCCGTTGGCAATGTAAATTCATCCCGGTTGATCCTGTAAATTGGCAAGAGGCCAAGGGAGAAATTAATTCGCGAAAACCGGAAGTTGCGTTCTACGCGCAGCATAACATCTGTCCCGCGTTTTAACTCTTTGGCCCTGTTATAACGGTTTACATATGCCTCCTCTTCAGTGCCTTTCCAGGCTCCCCA
>DASPNN010000255.1:0-3429 GCA_035626495.1 Chryseosolibacter sp. | reverse complement strand
GCGCATCGTCCGGTTGCCGTTGAACCGCGTTGGCGCACTGAATAAGATATCGAAGGCGTTTTCTGTCCTTGAACAGAAATATCAACGTGAGCCATCGGATGCGGAACTCGCCGAGGCTGTCGGTCTTTCCAGCCAGGATGTCGTTGATAACGCAAAACTTTCTGCAAGGCACGTATCGGTGAATGCTCCGCTTATTCATGGCGAAGAGGGAAGCCTGCTCGATGTTCTCCAGGACGATAACCAGATTTCGCCGGATTCAGGTTTGCTCATAGAATCACTCAAGGATGAGATCAAACGCGCACTGGCGACACTCTCGGCGCGCGAGGCTGAAGTGCTCTCCTGCTACTATGGACTGGACAACAATACTCCCCTGACCCTCGAAGAGCTGGGAGAGAAACTCGGCCTGACGCGTGAACGGGTCAGGCAAATCAAGGAAAAAGCGACGGCGAGGCTAAAAAACGCCAAAAGGTCCAGGGGCCTGAAGGCATTTTTGTAAGGAACTAAGTTTACTATATCCAACATAACAATGAACATCTACGTATCAAACATCTCTTTTAAATCATCTGAAAAGGATTTGAGAGAATTATTCGAGCAACATGGTGAAGTCTCTTCGGTCAAGATCATCATGGACCAGCTGACCCAGCGCAGCCGCGGCTTTGGGTTTGTCGAAATGCCGGACACGGAATCAGCCAAGCAAGCGATGAATGCCCTCAACGGTTTCGACTTCCAGGGTAAGCAGCTGACTGTCAATGAAGCCCGGCCGAAGAGCGATTCTCCGCGTGGCGGCGGGTATGGCAACCGTGGTGGCGGTGGTGGCTATGGCGACCGTGGCGGTTATAACAAGAAATGGTAATTGCCTGATTCTGAACCGGGCTGGCCTCCGGTTTTCGGTCACGATTCCGGCACGTGCTTATTTTAATTTCTGATTGAAGAATTCGACGGTTCGTTGCCATGCAAGTTCCGCGGCCGCTTTGTCATAGCGGGGCGTTGTGTCGTTGTGAAAGCCGTGGTTGGTCTCGGGATAAATGTAAGCTTGATACTCTTTCTTATTTTCTTTTAGCGCAGTCTCATAAGCGGGCCAGCCTTCGTTTACCCGCGTGTCCCGCGCCGCATAATGCAACAGGAGCGGGGACTTAATTTTCGGAACATCCTCCTGTGCAGGCTGGCCTCCGTAAAACGGCACCGCTGCGGCCAGGTCCGGAAGCCGAACCGCCATCATGTTGGAGATCCACCCGCCGAAACAAAACCCTACCACGCCAACTTTTCCCGTGCAATCCTTGTACCCTTTTATATAATCGAAGGCTGCAATGAAATCTTCAAGCATCTCATTCCGATCACGCTTGGCCTGGAGTGTCCGTCCTTCGTCGTCGTTTCCAGGATAGCCCCCGAGCGGGGTAAGCATGTCGGGCGCTATGGATACAAATCCCGCCAGCGCAGCCCTCCGCGCAACGTCCTCGATATGCGGATTCAAGCCCCTGTTTTCGTGCACAACAACGATCCCGGGAAGTTTCCCTTTGGCGTCCGCCGGTTTTGACAACAGCGCTTTAATTGTGCCAGCGCCCTTTGGTGATGGATAATTCACATATTCCGATACGAGTCTCGGATCGTTCGCCGCTACTTGCACAGCGCCTTTGTAGTCGGGCATCAAAAAGCTCATCAATGCGGAGACGGTCAGGCCGCCAATCGCGTAAGCCGACAACCGCTGGATAAATTCGCGACGGTCAATTCTGTTATGCGCATAGTCATCATAAAGATCAAACACTTCCTGCCTGATGTTTTCTTTTCTGATTCCGTCCATAAGGATTTCGGTAAGGGTGAGCATGAAATTTAGCGTTTCCTCCCGATGCAGGCCATGTTTTTTGACAGCGTGATCATTTTTGATGATGGCCGGATGTAACAGCGTTTTTGCTATAAATCGCCGCAACCGCCTCTTCAAAATGCGATGGTTGCAACTGCCCTAACTTTTCCACTCCCTTGCCGTATATTGTGGAAAAAATCATCCATGACCACCGACGCGCTTTCTCAACTCAAGTTTCCCATTGGCCCCTTCATTGCCCCCGAGAATGTGGACGGCCAACAGCTGGATGATCTTATCAAAACAATCGAATCCGCGCCTGCGCAGTACAGAAGGCAGACTGAAAACCTGTCACACGAGCAGCTCCAGCGAACCTACCGAGACGGCAGCTGGACTGTTCAGCAGCTCGTCACCCATGTAGCCGACATGCAACTGTTGCACTATTTCCGGATGAGAAGGACCCTGACCGAAGACTACAAGGAGGTGACACTTGTAAATATCGACGGATGGGCCAACAGCGCCGATGCCATCAACACACCCGTTCGTGATTCCCTCGCACTGCTGGATGCAATGACAACACGATTCGTCATCCTGATGAGGTCGTTGACCCCCGCTCAACAAGACATCGCTTACTATCATCCGATCCGTAAGATCATGCTGACTCAAAAGCAGGCAATCGCCATGTCTGCATGGCACGTCAGGCACCATCTCGAACACATCCGGATAGCTTTATCGACATAAGGGCAAACGCACACAGGCACACGCGGATGTTCCTGAAAAAAAATACAGAGCTCCTGATTTTCCCGTTGATAATTGATATTTTTAGCAGCATCACCGAAAAACATCCGGTGCTGATTCCCTGCCATGATGAAAGTATATTCTTGTCTCCTTAGCGCCCTGATCCTTGTCACGTTTGGGCTGCACGCACAGAAAAAAACAAAAATTGCCCCGCCGTCGCTGGCGTCTCCACTTGCGCCTGTTGACTTTGCAGTGCGCGGTTTCTGTATTGCCGCGCCCCGGCCTGCGCAGGTAGAGCCCTTCCTCAGGTTCATTCGTGAGGAGCTCGCACCGCGCCGCGTGAACGTGTTGATCCTGCGCGTCGATTACAATTACCAGTTCGCAAGCCATCCCGAGTTGAGAGACAGCCTGGCCTTGAGCACGACCGATGTTACAAAAATTGTGGAAGTATGTGTCGCGAGCGGCATTCGGATTATTCCTCAAATTAATTTACTTGGTCACCAGTCATGGGCAAACCGGCCCGGGAATCTTCTCCGGAAGTACCCGCAGTTCGATGAAACGCCACACGTGAAAATGCCCGAAAAGTATCTATGGCCCAACCCCGATGGGTTGTACTGCAAAAGCTATTGTCCAAGGCACCCTGAGGTACACGGGGTAGTCTTTGACCTGGTTGACGAAATATGCGACGTCTTTCAGGCCGACGCTTTCCATGCGGGAATGGACGAAGTTTTTTTCCTGGGCGACGACCGATGCCCCCGATGCCAGGGAGCGGACAAAGCTGAATTGTTTGCCGATGAAGTCCGGGTGATTCGAAATCACCTGGCTTTAAAGAATCGGACCCTGTGGATCTGGGGGGACCGGCTTATCGACGGCAAGTCCACCGGCGTCGGATTTTG
>DASPNN010000254.1:0-7181 GCA_035626495.1 Chryseosolibacter sp. | reverse complement strand
ATCGAAAAAACATAAAGTATTCACCTGGATACAGGGACCACTCGTTTGTGTGATTTGCGGCATTCTCCTTAAAAATCTTTTCGATGCAGGGACGCTGCCTTTTACACTCAGTGCAGAACACCTGGTGAACATTCCCGTCGCCTCTTCGATCGGAAACTTTTTTTACCAATTTACCTTTCCGGATTTCTCGCACCTCGCAAACCCGAACGTGTATGTGACGGCGCTCACCCTCGCGATCATCGCCAGCCTTGAAACGTTACTTTGTGTGGAAGCGACCGACAAGCTCGATCCAAACAAGAACGTCACGCCGACAAACCGCGAGCTGAAGGCGCAGGGTCTCGGAAATATTATTTCGGGTTTGATCGGCGGGTTGCCCATCACGCAGGTGATTGTCAGAAGTACCGCCAACATTACCTTCGGTGCACGGTCGAAGTTGTCCGCCATTCTTCACGGATGTCTTTTGTTCGGATGCGCTATCGCGATCCCGTCGATTCTGAACATGATCCCCCTTGCAACCCTCGCGTGTATTTTGCTCGTGGTCGGGTACAAGCTGGCAAAGCCGTCCTTGTTTGCAGCCATGTACCGGCTCGGGTGGGATCAATTCATACCTTTTATAGTCACCGTACTTGCAATTGTCTTTACCGATTTGCTCAAAGGAATTGGTATTGGTATGGCGGTCGCGATTTTTACCTGCTGAGAAATCATTACAGGAATGCGTACAGCCTGGAGCGCGTGCCCGGTAAGTTGAATGGTGCCCCTCCTGTAAGAATGTTGCTTGCCGAGGAGGCCTCATTCCTGAACAAGGCCAGCATTCTGAAAACACTAAATGGATTGAAAGAGGGTTCCAGCATCATCATCGACGCGACCAGGTCGAAAGCGGTGGACCACGATGTAATTGAAGTTATCCGCGACTTTACCGTCAACGCAAAGAAGCGCAACATCCACGTCGATGTCGTCGGGATTTCCGGTATGCGGGAGGAAAACCGTTACCAGGCAATTACGGAAGGAAGGAAAGAATAGTTTCGAAAGGGTTTATCACTCTTGCATGGCTGGCGGGTAACCAACACCCGCTGTCAGCCGTTAATTTCCGCACGATGCCCGAACCCCGCCCATTGATATCCGATACCCGCCGCCAGCTCGAGATCGCAGCTGTGGTCCTGACGGCGGCATGCAGGTTTCTTCCCATTAACTGGCTCGAATGGAAGCTGCCATTCATCGTTGTCGCCACCGTAGGGTGGACGACTTATGTTTTACTTAGACGCAAGCGCATGCCGGGGATCCTTCAATACTGGGGATTTCGGGCCGATAACTTCCGGGAGGTTCTGAAAATTGTTCTTCCCTTCGGGATCATTTCCGTCGTAACCTTCGTGTTGCTCGGAATTTATCTCGATACCATCAACCTCACCTGGCATATCGTCCCTGTTTTGTTACTGTATCCGGTATGGGGGACCATCCAGCAGTTTCTGGTGATTGGCCTTGTAGCGGGAAACCTGAAGGACCTCAGCGCGTCCACGCTTCCAAAGCCGGTCACCATCCTGCTCCCCGCGCTGCTTTTCGGACTCATACACTATCCATTCAACTGGCTGATCGTCGGCACATTCCTGCTGGCCGGTTTTTATGGATATGTCTACTGGCAATCACGCAACCTCTATGTGCTGGGTTTGTTTCATGGCTGGCTTGGAGGACTGTTTTTTTACACCGTCGTGGGACGCGACCCTTTCGTCGAAGTCTTTGGGAAATTTTTCTGAAACAATTTCCTGCACCTTGTTGCTTCTGCACACCGGGGCACACGCCGCAATTACCCCCGCACATTGTCATGCCCGCACCCCTTCCTGATTGGATGCGGTTCGGATCTTTGAGTCGTAGATAAATAATGCATGATACCAGCACAAGAAATACATGACCTTAAAGGGGCTTTGGAAAAATCTTTTGGTCAATTCATTGAAGTTTTGTCTTCCGTTCCCGGGGAACAGCTCAATTTGGCGCCATTTGATGGAAGCTGGACGCCGGCACAGGTGGCGACCCATATCATCCTTGCAACGGACGGGGTACCGGATGCGGTCACAGGCCCGACATCCCGCGCGCATGACGCGTTTCTGGTGAAGATACGGCCGTGGTGGGAGGATTATAAACAGAAGTTCTCATCACCGGAAGTGCTTTTTCCGGATGATACCCCACGCGACAAGCAATTTCTCCTGAACGAGCTCAGACGGGTGTGTGAGAAAGATATCCGAATCGCCGCAGCGCAGGACCTCTCGGCCACTTGCCTCGACATGGAGCTTCCGACGATCGGCTATCTCACCCGTTACGAGTGGCTGCACTTCATCGAGATGCATGTCAGAAGGCACCTGCATCAGCTGAAGAACATCAAAAAGAGGCTGGCGGGGGAGCGGACCACCTGAGCGAGGTGACGCCGCCCGTTGTTGAATTGCAAGTTCCTCAGTCGTAACGCAAACTCCGGACGGGATTCGCGACGCCCGCTTTGATCGCCTGGAAGCTCACTGTACAAATTGTAATGAGGATCGCGACGACGCAGGTCAACGAAAAAGTCCAGAGGCTGAGGTCGACGCGGTAGCTGTAATTCTGCAGCCATTGGGACATCAGGTAATATGCCAGCGGCACGGACAACGCGCACGCTATCAGCACCAGGATGATAAAGTCCTTCGACAACATCCGCCACACATTCATTACGGTCGCCCCAAGCACTTTTCGGATGCCGATCTCTTTGGTACGCTGCTCGGCTACAAAAGAGGCGAGCCCGAATAGACCCAGACAACTTATGAAAATGGCCAGCACGGTAAAGACCGTCGCAAGCTTGCCGGTCCGCTCCTCATAGGCAAACATGCGGGCGTATTCGTCGTCGGCGAACTTGTAATCGAACGGCGCCGAAGGGATTACTTTTTTAAACACGTTTTCGATGAGAGGCAATGCATCGGCAATGTGTACATTCGGGACAATGCGGATGTGGATCCAGTTGGGCGTGCCATTAAACCCTTTGAGGTAAAACACCGCCGGCTGATCAGAATCATACGGCGAATCCATGACGGGATTCTTGATCACACCGAGGATTTTATAATCCAGCACTCGTCCGTCGACCCACCATTTCCACGTCAACCGCTCGCCTATCGGATTTTCCAGTCCCATGAATTTCGCCGCCGCCTCATTGATGATGATGCCGGAGGAATCGCCGGGATTGTCAATCGAGAAATCGCGGCCCGCCAGCAAGTCCCAATTGACAGTTTTTCCATGCGTATGCGACACTGCCAGCGTCACGAAATTTGCTTCGAGGTTCGGATCGTGTCCCTGCCAGTCCCAACCATTGTTACCCGACATCGCTTCGGTAACCATGCCCATCGACTCGGAGACTTCTTCAACGACACCGGAATTTTTCAGTTCGGCCCGCAGCACGTCGTACTTGTCATAAAAGTCGCTGGTTCTTTTTTCAATCATCAGAAGTCCATCGCGGTCGTATCCAACAGGGCGGTTTTTGGCAAACTGTATTTGCTGATAGATCACCGCCGTGCAGTTGATCAAAATAACCGAAATCGAAAATTGAACGACGACCAGTACTTTGCGTGGCAACGTGGCAAGGCGGCCTGTCCGGTGGTTGCCCTTCAGTGCTGTTATCGGGTTGAACGAGGACAAGTACAGGGCGGGGTAACTGCCCGCGAGCAGGCTTGTCACGATCGTGACGGTCAAGCAGGCGATCCAGAAAGCGGTGCTTGTCCAGGGCAGCGCAATATCTTTGCCGGCCAGGTCATTGAAAGCCGGCAAGCAAAGAGAAGTCAGCGCCAGGGCCATGATCAGCGCGAAAAGTACGATGAGGAACGACTCGCTGAAAAACTGGCCGATGAGCTGCGAACGGACCGAACCGATCGTTTTGCGTATGCCAACTTCCCTGCGCCGCTTTTCCGAACGCGCCGTGCTGAGATTCATGAAATTGATACATGCAAGCAGGAGAATAAAGAGTCCGATTGCACCCACCAAAGTGACCATCACGATTGGCCCGCGGTCCAGCTCGCCGCGCGCGTACGGATAAAGGTGCCAGTCGCGCATCGGGTAAAGTGCGAGCCGCTTTTGGATTTTTTTCGCTTCGTCCGCGTCGGCGGGATCAAATTTCAAGGCGGGAGCCAGCGCCGACGTTGCTTCACTGAAGGTATTTGCCTCGTGCAATTCCAGATAAATTTGAATGAAGTGGTTTCTTAAATCGTGGAGCGCGCGTTTTTCAATCCACGGGTTTTGCAGCAAGAACAGGTCCCAGGATCCGAAAAATTTGATGTTGCTGAACTTTGTGTTGAGGGGAAGATCGTTATAGACGCCCGTCACGGTCGCATCCACCGTGTTGTTGATCCGCACAGTCTTGTTCACCGGGTCATCGTATCCAAAGAGCGATTTTGCAAATGACGAGGACAGGATTATGGATTGCGGCTTCGATAATGCCGAGCGGGTCCCTTCAATCATTTCGAAGGTGAACATCCCGGGCATGGACGAATCTACGTAAAGGCCTACGGTGTTTGCTTTCTTTTCTCCGGCGGCGATGGTCGGCACCACGATCCAGGACGTCCTGGCGACACGCTTGAAATGGGTGTGATAATTTTCGATCAGCTCGGTGCCCAGCGAATACGTTTGGCTGGTCCTAAGGAAACGCTTTCCTTCGAGATAACCCGTTTCGGCAACCTGGGCAATACGTTCGTAGTTTTCATGGTACTTGTTGTACGACACCTCATCCCAAATCCACAGCGCATTGAGGATCACGATGGTGAGGCCTATCGCGAGACCTCCGATATTGATAAAGGAATAGCCGCCGTTGCGCAGCAGGTTTCTCCATGCGATCGTAAAATAGCTTTTGTACATAATAATAGGATTAACCTTGTGTGACGGTTGCGGAGGTCTGATTATTCCCGGTCGAAATAGAAGGATGACATCCATCACGAAGCGCGCGTCGGCTTGCATCTTTCCAACCGTCCTTCGGTGGACCTGGTATTCCTCGAGGAGGTCTCCTTCGATGGAATTGACAAGCTTCGGATGGCAATACCATCGGAAGAATCGCAGAAAAATTCTGGGGGGCATCTTTTCGTTTGCTGTCATGTTACCGGGTTTTAAGCTTAAGTGCCACCGTGGGGATTGATCGCCATAATGAATCCCGGGTTTCTTTTGCGTGGGCGATCGCTTTACTTCCAAACGCGGTCACCTCATAGTATTTTTTTGGCCGCCCCATGCGGTCCTCTGACGAGTCCCCTTCGGTAGATTGAATAAATCCTTTGTTTTCCAGGCGGACCAGTGCCGAATGCATCGCGCCCATGCTGACTTTCCTTGATAGCCGCGTCTGGATTTCGTTTTTGATCGCCACACCATACGCCTTCTTGTGAAGCACGGCGATGGTTAACATGACAATCTCCTCAAATTCTCCGAGCTGATACTTCCTCATCAAATACTTTTTTCCTATTCGTAGGAATAATCATGCCACGATCAAATCGTGCCAGGGGCGTCAATAAATGATGTTGTCGTCATTACGCACCGTGCGCCAACGGACGCTTTTGTCCGGTCCCGGGGACGCTGAGGGACTTGAATTTTCACCCCAAGGGCGCCAGGTCGTAAGGGTAGCTTGCTGCCGAATGCCTTGTCGGGGGCCTGGCCTTGATTAATTATCCATGCTCAAGCAAGCCTCAACCCAATTCCCGGCGGTGTGAACGAATTGATATCAGAGCAGTGTAAACCCGATAAAAACCTTGTAGACGTCGCCGTGGGCTTCGCCGCGGTCGATGCTGGTGATGGACGTGCGGATGTCGGTGTGGGCGGGAGAGTGAAATGTGAATGTGTTGCCAACCTTATATTCAGTTTCAAAGAGCTGCCAGTGGTCATGGGAGAGCTCGATCTTGAGCTTCAGATACCCCTTCGACATCAGCTGCTCGTATTCGATGGGCTGAAGCTTCTTATGAATAAATATTTCTTTAAATGCGGGCATGAATTGCTGCTCGGTTCTGGTATCGGCCGCGAAACAAAGAACACAATTTTTTCCGGGTTAAGCGAGTTTCCTGGCATAAAAAAAGCAGTTCCATCGCGTTACAACGGGGAAGCTAACCCGCAGACGGTTGAAAACCGGGTTGGCAATCTAACCACGGAGGCCACGGAGCGCACCAAGTGAATTATATCCCTGGTGCTCGCATGTCACCGTTCGCTTTGCCAGACGGCGTAGCCATCGCAAGATCTGCGAAAGCCGGCCCTTTCCTTTGTGCCTTGACTTGCCGCGCGATGATAACAGGCTGAAGTGGCCCGACGAGCTCGCAGCCCCTTTCAGCGCTCCCTCTTGCCGATGGCATCGAAGAGTTTACGGAGAAAACACATTCCTTTGTGTCTTCACTTGCCGCACGTTGATCGCATCCTAACGTGGCGCCGTGAGGTGCGCGCTCACATCGCAAAGAAAAAATAAACCGTGCCTTCGTGGTAAAAAATCTCACAGTAGTCCCTCACTCACAGTAACGTTAAAGCCCCCTTCTCATTCATAACCACGGAGAAGTTATATTCTTGCTGCTCGCAGGCCTTTCAGCGCTCCCTCTTGCAGATGGCATCGAAGAGTTTACGAAAAAACGACTTTCCTTTGTGCCTTGACTTGCCGCCCGATGATAACAGCCTGAAGTTGGTCCGACGATGCGCACGTTCACCAACGCAAAAAAAACCAAACCGTGCCTTCGTGGTAAAAATCTCACAGTAATCTCTCACTCACAGCAACGTTAAAGCCCCTTCTCATTCATAACCACGGAGGCCACGGAGCGCACAGAGAGAATGTCTTTCTTGTTCCTCGTTTCCGCGTTCGCTTTGCCCGGGGGATAGCCATCACGGGACCACGAAAGAAAAAACTTTCCTTTGTGCCTTGACTTGCCGCCCGATGATAACAGCCGAAGTCGGTCCGACGATGCGCACGTTCGCCAACGCAAAAAAAACCAAACCGTGCCTTCGTGGTAAAAAATCTCACAGTATTCGCTTACCCACAGCAAGCATCCTAACACGCCTTTCTCATGAATCGCTGACCACGGAGGAGTTATATTCTTGCTGCCGTACGCCTTTCACAGCTCGCTCTCGCCGAGGTCGTAGCCATCACAGGATCACGAAAGAAAAGACCTTCCTTTGTGCCTTGACTTGCCGCCCCATGATAACAGCCTGAAGTTGGTCCGACGATGCGC
>DASPNN010000253.1:0-3923 GCA_035626495.1 Chryseosolibacter sp. | reverse complement strand
TCTATGCTGCTTCGTTGTGCACTATCAGGCGCAGTCATTGCCTTTTTCTACCTGAATTCCGCTGCGGCGCAGGATCTAAAAGTCGACGTGACTGCTGTAAAAGAGCTCGTCTCCAAATGGAATGATGCGCATACCCTTCGCTCAAGTGGGGCATTTTCATCATTATATTCCGACAAAGTAAAGTTCTATGGTTCCATTTTGCCTAGTCACAAATGTATATCCACCAAGGAAGACGTGCTTAAGAAACGACCAGGCTTTCATCAAAAACTAAACGGCGATCTGGTGTTGACCGGTTATTCAAATGGCGTTATTCGCTGCGACTTTGTGAAATCTGTAACTATAAATGACAAAGTAACAGAATACAATGCGTATTTGGTCGTAAAGGAGCTGGACGGTAATTACTACATAGTCGAAGAGAGTGATTTGACAACAGATCGCCATCTTAACAATCATGCAGATCTAGGCAGCAGGGTAGCGATCAAAGACGCAAGATCCAATGAAATGGAAAAACCACGTCTCATAAACGATCCCATTTTAGCGTCGGACAATTCAATGTCCACTTCAACTATCCTGTTTATGGTATCGCTCGCAATTGGCGTGACAGGCCTTGTTATAGCATTTCGTCTAAGACAGATATCACGATCATCTCAAGGTGACAGCGACTTTCATTCGGCAGACTACGCTAAAGGGTTAGCATTCGAAAAATTTGTAGCTGAACAGTTTGACATCTACAGGGATTATTTCATCCTTTTAGATTGGAGGAGCGATAAGTCTCATCAGGGCATATTCCCGAAATCAAACCAAAACCCGGACCTGGTGTATGAGTACCGGCACAAAAATTATGTTCGGCGCTTTGCGGTCGAGTGTAAATTCCGGAGTAAAGCTTTTAAAGGTACGGTCCGGTTGATGGATGAGAGCAACTACAGGACTTACAAGACTTTCCATGAAAATGAAATGCCGGTATACATTGCCTTAGGTTTCGCCGGTCAGCCGAACGACCCTGAGGAATTGTACCTGATACCATTTGAAGATGCTAAGCATGAAATGATGTACAAAGAGCTGTCAAGGTATCGAAAACCAAGAAAGTTCTATTACGACATGGAGCGGGATCGATTGACTTGAACTTCATTCAGGATGTAAGTGATCATCATCCTGTTCATGACCGAGCTTCCATTCCTCTCCCAACTGCGCATTTTGTAGGTGCCCCTCCGTGAGGGATGGCAGCGGCACCCCGCAGCGGCGTTGGCAAGCGCGGAGGCGCGAGGAGTATAGCGGACAGCCCGACCCCCGCCCGGGTGTCCAGGTAAAAGCTGCCGCGACCTTCGGTGGGCGCCGCCGGAGCCGTGATCAATTTTGTCTGGGCGGGGGGCACGGCCAAGGGAAACTTTGACTGGCAGAAATCTGAAAACGTCATTTTACCACTCTGACGTGGTAACGGACGTGCTCTTGATTAAAAAGTAGTCTGTAAAAAATAAATCATAAATGCCAAGCGCATCCTCAGCCATCGCGGGCCTGATGGAAGTTTTATTGGGCTTGAGCATCCTGTCGGCAAATGTTTCCTCGCCAAATTTTCGGGCCGCATCGGTTATGGCAACGAGAAACATCCCGCTCAACGTAATCCGGTACCGGCCTTCCCGCAGCTCGACGGTCAGCTTTCCGGAAATGTTATAGTCTGTAATAACACCCGGAACAAATAACCAGTTGCGGCCAATCCTGCGAATATCCACCGGGACATTTTCAAATTCAGCCGTTATGAAATCGTCCACCAATTGCACCTTGCGGGTCCCGGATAATGACCGGAGATATTTCAATGCATCGGTGGCGGAAACTGTTGTGTCGACAACACGCTGATAGATCAGGTCGTTGTTGTCGATTTTAAAATGCCGGAACTGGGTAATGGGCGCCTTCTGTGCAAACACGATGGCGTTAGACACCAGGATGGTGAGGGTCAGAACGAACTTTTTCATAAAGGTTGATTGCAGCAATTTATGAACCAAAGCCCATTTTGAACCCGCCGATCCGGAAGATCGCCAGCAGGAAAAACGAATGCGAAAAGACGTAGATTGCAGAAAGGAATGGAATAGGCATCGAAATCGGGCGCCGCGATTTGCGGCGGACATTCCGATCTAATTCGTAAGCCCGGATCCCGACTGGATTTTGGCGCGGAAAAATAATGAAGCTGACGCGGAAACTGCCGGATAAATTGTAAAGTGGTCGCACAGCACTTAAATGAAATAGTGCCTCACTTTCCTGTCGTACCTGACCATCATGCTTTTCGCGTATGGATCCACGACCGCCCGGTCGTAGTCGTTGCCGGCAAATTTTTTAATAGACTCCAGACAATCCCACTCCGTGACGATCAGAAATTCCGTTCCATCATTGACGGTACGTTTAAGGTAGTAGGCGTTTTGAATGCCTTCGCTCTGGTTCAACTTCGGCATGACCGTATTTTCAAGATGGTCGATGTATGCCGAAGTCATTTCACTTCGAACAATTCCAATCCAGTGCCTTGAAATCATGAGATAAGAAACTTATGGGCAATAATAGCATTTTCACGTCACTATTGCCTTAGAAATTGCCGGTTGGCAAGGTAAACAGCCGAGTGGACTTAGCGGGCTTTGAACAAAATAAACGGCAAGCGCAAGTGTCAGGCTGTGCGGCGGATGACAGACGTTATCCTTGAATGCTCGCGTATTTTTCATTTTGAGGAACTCCCAGGAGATGCCAAAAAGTTGCAAAACCAAAGTCCGCAACAGCACGAGCACTTGCACAATGAAGTGCCGGTGGCACGCAACGGAAAATACCCTAAACTTTCAAAAAGTCTTGAAAGTTTAATAACCATCATTTACCTTTAACCGTATAATTGAAAAAAATGAAGTTAGCCGAAGCAAAAAGCGAGTTTATACAGGCCTGGGGCACATTGGGATCGAAATGGGGCATAAACCGAACGATGGCACAATTGCATGCGCTTCTTTTTGTTTCACCAGAACCGATGAGCACGGAAGATATGATGGAAGCGTTGAACATTTCACGCGGCAATGTCAACATGAACATCAGAGAGCTTATGGATTGGGGGTTGGTAGAAAAGAAGCACAAGCCGGGCGACCGGAAAGAATATTTCTGGGCTGAAAAAGATATTTGGAAAGTCACCAAGCAGGTTGCCAAGGAAAGAAAGAAACGAGAGCTGGAGCCGATTATGAAAGTGCTCGAACAAGTCAGTGAAGTTGAAGGGGATAAAAAGGACAAAAACATCAAGGCGTTTGTCGAGAGCATTAATGCGATCAGGAGAATGGCAAGCAACGCGGATAAGACACTTGACACGATGGTCAAAGCAGAAGAGAACTGGTTTTTCGGAGGAATTTTGAAATTGTTCAAATAAGACTTTTGCCTGTATATTCCACTACTTACGGTCAGCAACTGCAAAGTCTGCCGGTCGTTACAAGACTAACCTTTAATAGAACAACACCATGACCCTTTCAAAGAACACCGGAAATTTATTGATCGCCACGGGCATTCTGCACAATACCATTGGCTTTGTGATGGGATGGAGCGTGTTGGTTGGAATTGCAAAATCCGGCTTTGTGAATTCAATTAACAATGAGATGGATCGCAATGCGATATTCTGGTTTCTTTTCGCCGGATTTTTAATGATGATGCTCGGAAAGTTGATGCAAGATTACCTGAAAATTGAATCGCACCTGCCCAGGACTCTGGGGATCGGCATGCTGGTACTATCAGTAATTGGCTGCGTCATGATGCCCGTCTCGGGATTTTGGCTGGTGGTGCCCCAAGCTGTTCTGATTCTGCTTCCACATACAAAAAGAAGAGAACTGGTTGTCTGACAGCCGGGATGCTCTCAAGCCACAGTGTCGGTTTATCCGTGCCGCAGATATTCCACTATGAGTGGACCTATTCAATCGCTA
>DASPNN010000252.1:0-5344 GCA_035626495.1 Chryseosolibacter sp. | reverse complement strand
AATAACCTCCGTGTCGCGGGGGGGCTGGGGCAGCGAGACGGTAACAACGTCCGAAGGATGAATTTTATAATTGGGTTTCACGGTTTTGTCGTTGACCTTGACAAATCCGAGGTGAATGCCATCCTGTATCTTGGTACGCGTCACATTGGGCAGCCGATCCATCAGGAATTTATCGATTCTCAGCAGTGTCTGACCCGGATCCGCCACTATTCGGTGGTGCTCGAACAAGCCATCATCCTGATCGTCATCCTGGAAATTTTCCTCTTCATTCATCCGGCAAAGGTAGAAATTCAATTTGATTGATGATTCAACCGTTTTACCTGGAAAGGCCCGACCGCCATAAAAATATATTTCCTAATCGGGACGGAAATTGTTTTATTCGCGACGGCACTCTGAAAAATATGCGAATGAAATGGTTATTGGCGCTCAGCTTATTGATGTATGCCTGCACCCAGACGCCGGCCGAGCAACCGGACTCGTTCACCTTTTTGCCTGGGGAAAAAATTGCTCCGTTTGAAAAAGATGAAATCCAGGAAGCATCAGGACTCGCTGCCAGCATCGCCAACAAAGACATGCTGTGGACACACAACGACAGTGGTAATCCGCCAGAGATATTTCTGATCGATCAGGAATGTGAAATCCGGCTGGTTTGCAAACTGAAAGATGCCGACAACCGCGATTGGGAAGACATTGCCGTTGGCCCCGGACCCGATCCGTCCACCAACTACATCTACGTTGCCGACATCGGTGATAATTTCGCTCAATATCCCTACAAAATTGTTTACCGGTTTCCGGAACCTGTTCTGGCGGGGCAAAAAGAAAAGCAGATCAGCATCGAAAAATACGACCGCATTATTTTCCGGCTCGACACCCAAAAAGATACTGAAGCACTGATGGTTCACCCGGTAAGCAAGGACCTGTTCATCATTTCCAAACGCGAAGAGCCTGTGGTGCTTTATCGCTTGCCGTTTCCGCAGTCGCTGACCGACACTCTCACCGCTGAAAAAGTGACGACGATCCCTTTGAGCCAGGTCGTCGCCGCCGGATTCTCGGCCGATGGCAACTACATCCTGATGAAAAACTATAAGAATGTTTTTTTCTGGGATGTGCGTGAGGATGAGTCGATCGCCGAGGTTCTTTCCCGCCCGGCCATGGTATTGCCTTATGTGGAGGAGCCGCAGGGAGAGGCGATCTGTTTTGCACGAGATGGATCGGGCTACTTTACGGTGAGCGAGAAAGCGAAAGGAGAAAAGATTTTCTTGCGGTTTTACAAAAAGAAATGATCACATTTCCCGGTTCTTCCATCGGCCAGACCGCATGTACATGAACGCCATTGTAAACATCGAAATCCAGTAAACCCATTCCGACCCCCATCCCCACGTGATGGGCAACCGCCAGTATTCCAGCACAAAGTAAACATACAGCGAGTAGATGATGATTGTCACGAGCTCGATGAGCAAATTGACCCGCGTATTACCGGTCCCCGTTACTGCGTTTAGCCATACCGTTGAGAATGACATCATCAGAAGTGCGATCGAAACTACGTAGACAACGGGGATGGCGTCGCTGATAAAGTCGGGTGTTTGACCGTAAAACGACAGAAACCACTCAGGTTTCAGTACCAGCACCACGAAGATCACTGAGGAGAATGAAAAACTGACGGTGACGATCCGGCGGATTAACGGCAACACTTCTTCGTTTTTTCCCTGGCCGATCACATTGGAAACCATGCTGCTGGTTGTCGCCGCAAATGCCCAGGAGAAAATCCCGAACAACCCGAAAATATTGCGCAGGGTGTTTGAAATCGCCAGCGAACGTTCCCCGTGATGCTCAATGAGAATGTAGAAATATTCCCAGCTGAGAATGCTGATACCGTATTGAGCAATCAGCGGTGACGACTTGATCAGTATTAATTTCGTGGCTTGTTTGCCCCAAGTAAGGTTTTCAAACATTCCGAACGACCGATGCAAACCTTGCGCATGGATCACGAAATAAATCACGAGCAAACCAGTAGCCTCTGCGATAATTGATGCATAGGCGGCCCCGTTAAAGCCAAGCCGGGGCAAGCCAAGGTTCCCGTAGATGAGCCCGTAATCGAGAATGATATTGGTCGCTGCTTCTGCGAGCGTACCCCATATAAGCAACCGAGTGTGATTGGTTCCCACCAGCAAGGCATTGCGCATCACGTACAAATACAGAAAAGGCAAACCCCAGATCCGGATGAGCAGGAAATCAACAACTTGTTCTGCGATCGCTGCGTTGTTGATCGCGGAGCGAAGCACGAATGGTGCGATCAGATATGTCAGGGCAATACCGATCAGGGCAATCGTTAAGGCAATCCAGACGCCGTGAAAAAATAACTTTCCGATTTCTTTGGGCAGATCCTGGCCCGCCCTTCTGGCGATCAGGGCCTGCAGACCGTTGTTCAGCCCATTGCCAATCACGGCGAAGATCAGGTAATAAACTCCGGTGATGCCGGCGCTCGCAAGCTCCTGTTCTCCGAGCCTGCTCAGAAAGATGTTGTTGGTGATGAAGTTGATCTGTGGCACCAGCAACGCCAGGGAAATGGGCAAGGCCATCCCGAGGATTTGACGATAACCGGTCTGCAGCTTTAGTTCCATAAATGCTCAGCGGCGCGAAAGTAGAATAAAAAAGCCTCAAAAAATGAGGCTTTCAACGTCATGCGACATCAGTTTGTTCAATGGATTATATGACGCCCTGAGCTTCCATCGCTTTTGCCACTTTCAGGAAGCCTGCAATGTTGGCGCCGACCATGTAATTCCCAGGTTTCCCATACTCTTGTGCTGCCGCCAGGGCGGTATCGTGAATGTTCTTCATAATAGCGTGCAATTTTGTGTCGACTTCCTGGCGAGTCCAGTTTGATCCCATGAAATTTTGCGTCATCTCAAGTCCGGAGGTGGCAACACCGCCAGCGTTAGCCGCTTTTCCGGGCGAGTACATCACACCGTTGTCGATCAGTATGTTAATGCCGTCGATTGTGGTCGGCATGTTAGCACCCTCGCCCAAAAGTCTGATCCCGTTTCGTACCAGGTTAGTGGCGTCCTTTGCATTTACTTCATTTTGTGTAGCACACGGGAAAGCGCAGTCCGCTTTGATGTTCCACAACGGGTTATGATCTGCTCTCGCGTCCACATCCCTGTATACGACCCCCGGAAACTTGTCCGCATATTCCTTAATGCGGCCACGGCGGATATTTTTAAGATCTTTGAGAAACTGGAGCTTTTCCGGGCTGAATCCCGATTCATCATGAATAAATCCCGTTGAATCGGACGCGCTCACTGCTTTCCCACCGAGCTGAATAATCTTTTCGATCGCATATTGCGCGACGTTGCCTGAGCCTGATACAAGACAAACCTTGTTCTTGATTGAATCATTCCTCGTCTGCAACATGTTTTCCGCAAAATATATCAGCCCATAACCTGTTGCCTCGGTGCGGATGAGACTTCCTCCCCACCCAATCCCCTTACCGGTCAGAACACCGGTGAATTCATTGGTGATTTTCTTATAGGCGCCGAACATATATCCAATTTCCCTGCCTCCGACACCGATGTCGCCGGCAGGTACATCCAGCCGGTGACCGATGTGACGGGATAACTCCGTCATAAACGCCTGACAGAACTTCATAATTTCGTTCTCTGATTTTCCTTTGGGATCAAAATCACTTCCACCTTTTCCACCCCCCATCGGGATACCGGTAAGAGCGTTTTTAAAGATCTGTTCAAAGGCCAGAAACTTCAATACGCTGGTGTTCACCGACGGGTGAAAACGAAGTCCGCCCTTGTAGGGTCCGATGGCACTGTTCATTTGTACCCGGTAGCCACGGTTGACCTGAACGTCCCCTTTGTCGTCGAGCCACGTCACGCGGAAGGAAATCAAACGTTCAGGCTCCAGCATCCGGTCAAGGATTTTTAGTTTGATCAACGACGGATTTTTTTCCAGTACCGGAACAATCGAAGCGATCACTTCTTCTGCTGCCTGAATGAATTCCGGTTCGTAAGGGTTGCGTTGTCTAACACGGTCAACAATTTCTTGATGATTCATAGGTTGGGTTGTTTAGCGGGCCCGAAGATAACGGAAGATTTATTAAACTGCTGCCAGACTTAATCGAGATACTTTTGCAATGCGCCATACAACCATGTACCGGCCATTGCCGCCAGTAATGTAATCACCGACACCAGATATCCGCTTCCAATCTGGGCGTAAATTGGGCCGGGACACGCCCCTGTCAACGCCCATCCGAATCCGAAGGTCAGGCCGCCAAGAATGATCCCACGATGGAATTTTTTAGACGGGATTGTAATCGCCTCACCGTCCAAGGTTCGTACATTCAGCTTTCGCAGCACGAAGATACCGAGCGCTGCGACAGGCACAGCAGTCATGAAAATGCCGTACATGTGGAAGCTGTCAAAATGAAACATTTCCTGGATCCGAAACCATGAAATTGCCTCTCCTTTTGTGAGCGCGATTCCGAAGATGATTCCAATGAAAAGACACAGTATGTTTTTCATAGGCGTAGTATCCAGGGTAGGACCAGGTGACTGAAGATAATTCCTCCGACAAAGAAGCATGCGATGGCAACCAGAGAAGGCCACTGGAATGTGGCAAGTCCGAAGATACCATGACCGGAGGTGCACCCTTGCGCGTAGCGCGTTCCAAACCCAACAAGGAATCCGCCCACGACTATCAGCAGAAATCCCTTCAAGGTAAGGAGCGTGGACCAGCTAAAAAACTGTTCGGGCAGTAATCCGGGAGAGCGGGGTTCGGCGCCGAGATCGCGCAGGGTCAAGATCGTGTCAGGCGCAATCTCAACAGGCGCTGGATTTGCAAACAAATAGCCGGCAATAACCCCCCCGATGAGGATGCCAGCCACGAAGTACAAACTCCAAATCTCTTTTTTCCAGTTGTATTGAAACAATGGCAGCGAAGCAGTAGGCAGGCACGCCGCGCAAAGGTGGCGCAAAGTTGATGAGACGCCGAGTCTTTTGTTGCCTACCAGCAGTAGCAAAGGTACGACGATACCGATAATGGGTCCGGCCAGGTACCAGGGCCATGGATCATACAATGTTTTCATTTGATGGACATTTATTCTTTGAGGAATTAGCAGAATAAAGTTAAAGTATTTTAATTGGCCGCTCACAATATCGAAATCACCTAACTAGTATTCGTATGCGCGAGAAGAAGATTGCCATTATCGGCGGAGGAAACCTTGGGTCTGCCATTGCTGAGGGATTGATCAAAAGTCAGTTCGTTTCCCCACAGCATATTACGGTGACACGGCGGAATGTGGATGCGCTTCACCATTTGAAGGCGTTGTGTGTGAATG
>DASPNN010000251.1:0-2021 GCA_035626495.1 Chryseosolibacter sp. | reverse complement strand
GCTAAATATTGCCTTATTTTTGCAACCTTATTTAAAAAATACCTTGATTGGGTAGAATTCGCCCTGGTCTCATATGAAGTTATCCGAGTTCAAATTTGACCTTCCCAACAATCTGATAGCCAATAGACCAGCAGAAAACCGTGATGAATCACGCCTGATGGTTGTTCATAAGGATACAGGAAAGATCGAACACAGAGTTTTCAAGGATATTGTGGAATACTTCGGCGAGGGCGATGTACTTGTCGGAAATGACACGATGGTGTTCCCCGCTCGTTTGTACGGCCGCAAGGAAAAAACCGGCGCCAAGATCGAGGTCTTTCTGTTAAGGGAATTAAACACAGACATGCACCTGTGGGATGTTCTGGTTGATCCGGCGCGCAAGATCCGCGTGGGTAACAAGCTGTATTTCGGCAACGGTGACCTCGTGGCGGAAGTGATCGACAACACCACGTCGCGCGGGCGTACGATCCGCTTTCTCTTCGACGGTGACTCCGCTGCTTTCGACAAAGTTATAGAGACTTTGGGTGAAACACCGCTACCCAAGTATATAAAACGAAAGGTGGAGCCCGAGGATAAGGAACGTTTTCAAACAATATACGCCAAACATAAGGGCGCTGTCTCTGCGCCGACCGCAGGCCTTCACTTCACACGCCAGCTCCTCAAGCGTCTTCAGATCAAAGGTGTTGAGATGAGCTACGTGACGTTGCACATCGGCCTCGGCACATTCCGGCCAGTCGACGTCGAGGATCTGACCAAGCACAAGATGGATTCCGAGAATTTCATTGTCGGACAGCATGCCGTGGAGGTCGTAAATAAAGCGTTGGACAACAAGAACCGTGTATGCGCTGTGGGCACGACGTCTATGCGCGCGCTCGAGTCGGCGGTATCCGCCACCAATCGACTCAAGCCACGTGAAGGCTGGACCGACAAATTCATTTTTCCTCCGTATGATTTCAAGATTTGCAATGCAATGATCACCAACTTCCACATGCCTGAGTCAACCCTTCTGATGATGACCGCGGCTTTCGGGGGATATGACCTCGTCATGGAAGCATATAAAGTCGCTAAAAAAGAAAAATACAAATTTCTCACCTACGGAGATGCCATGCTGATCCTCTGATCAGTCCGGCACAGCACGATTTTAGTTGAAGGGGTTTCGCTGTCAATTGAACTTCCAGCCGATGG
Source organism: Chryseosolibacter sp. (assembly GCA_035626495.1). Classification (GTDB taxonomy): domain Bacteria; phylum Bacteroidota; class Bacteroidia; order Cytophagales; family Cyclobacteriaceae; genus Chryseosolibacter. Next base: position 836 of record DASPNN010000251.1, on the reverse strand, counting down.
TAAACTGACCGCCGCCATAGCTGATCTTATTCCAGGTGTCGTACGCGTTAAAATACACCGAGTGGCTTCGCGGCACGTTCCAATTGTCCGACAAGGAACTCATGTACATATCGGTGGGTGAAAACCACGCCCTTTCAGAGATGAAGAGCCGTTTGAATCCGATGGACACCTCGAAACAAAATGAATTGTAAAATCGCCTTCCGTAATCCGTCGTTACTTTCGAGTCGGCATAGTCGATCCATGTATTATTCCCGTTAGCATCCACGATCGCATTGCCGTTCTGGTCCCGTGTAAAGGCCCGCGCAACCTCCTGCAGGGAAGACTTCAGGATATATGAATTAACGATTCCGATCCCGAAAGAGAATCTAACGTCTTCTTCAAGGATGGAGAGTCGGAAATTTCCTTTGTAGATCAGTGGAATCTGGATCAGCCGTACGTCGAAACGCGAGTGAAGCGGATCATAAAATTCGGACCTTCCCTGAACGGAATGTGTGTGATTCGAATAATACAGACACATCGCCACACTTCCGAACAAAACTCCCTTTGGCAATTGCGTCAACGAGTCAATCGTGACCGGGCGACGCTTTCGCAGTGGCATCTCCACTTCAACCCCCAGCGCAGGTGTACCGAGTCCTGCACCCCCGTATAGAAAATGGTATTTGTCCATGGACTTGCCATAGTCGATATTCAAAATTGTCTGAGACAAAGTCGCGCGTATATCCACCTGCGCGAGGATGGAAAAAGGAACGACCATTAACGAAATAGCAATAAGTTTTTTCATTTTCCCAATAAGACAAAAGCACCCCAATAAAAAGGATCTCCATATTTTTCCATCA
>DASPNN010000250.1:0-7186 GCA_035626495.1 Chryseosolibacter sp. | reverse complement strand
CAGCACCTTCGGCAGATGGAGGAACAAAAGAATGACAACTTGCGCAAGAAGGTCGAGCTCATAGAAAAACTCCGCGTTTTGGTTGACTCACATGATCAATCCAACCAGTTTGACGCCTTCAAGGAACTGCAGCGCGAGTGGCGTGCCATCGGGCCTGTTCCTGCCGCACAGGCAAAAACACTGTGGGCAAACTACCACGCGCTGGAAGACCGTTTTTACGATAACCAAAGCATCTATTTCGAACTTAAAGAACTCGACCGCAGGAAAAATCTTGAAGCCAAGCTCGAGCTTTGCGCCCGCGCCGAAAAGCTCGCCGGCGTCACGATCATCAAGGATGCGATCAAAGAGCTCAATGAGCTCCACCACGAATTCAAGCACATCGGCCCGGTTCCCAAGGAAGATAAAGAAGCTGTTTGGCAGCGGTTCAAGGCCGCATCGGATGCCGTATACGCCAGGAGAGATGCCTATCTCCAGAACCTCCAAAGCGAATTGCAAAAAAACCTGGAAGAGAAAATGAGACTCGGTGACGAGGCGCAGGCCTTTTCAACATTCCAGACTGACCGCATCAAGGAATGGAACGAAAAGACCAAGGAAATCCTGGAATTGCAGAAGCGATGGGAAGTGGTTGGCGGACTGCCTCGCGCAAAAGCCAAAGAGGTCAACAAGAAATTCTGGTCCGCATTCAAAACTTTTTTCAACAACAAGAATACGTTCTTCAAAAAACTTGACGAGGAACGCGAGGCAAACCTGCAGTTGAAAAACGAATTGGTTAAAAAAGCCCTCGAGCTGAAAGAGAGCCACGATTGGGAGAACACGTCCAATGAGCTGAAAAACCTCCAACAGAAGTGGAAGGATGTGGGCCCCGTTCCGGAGAAATTCCGCGAAAAAGTATTCAAAGAATTTAAGGACGCATGCGACTATTTCTTTGCCCAACGCCGCGGCCAGCAGGGAAAAGTGGAGCAGGAACAGATCGATAACCTCAATGTCAAGAGCGCTGTGTGCGAGGAACTCGAGCGGCATGTCCAGGAAGGCACAGCGACGGTCGAAATCCTGCGCGACCTTCAGGATCGCTACAACAACGTCGGCTTTGTTCCCAAAAAAGACATCGCCACCATCAAGTCACGCTACCACGAAGCCGTTGAAAAATTCATCGCCGCCATACCAGGCCTGACGGAAGACGACAAGTCCCGCGTGCTGCTTGAAAACCAGATCAGCGACCTCCGGAAGGATCCGATGGGCGATCGCAAGATCTACCAGAAGGAGCAAGCGATACGCAAAAAGATCAGCAAGGTTGAAAATGATATCGCACTCTGGAAGAATAACCTGGAGTTCTTTGGAAAATCCCAGAATGCTGAAAAAGTGCGCGAGGAATTTAACGAGAAAATCAGGGAGGCAACCAGTCACCTGCAACAACTCAAACAGCAGCTGAAGCTCCTTAGGACTGTTTAGGTTCCTGATTTATCGAAATTCAAATCGGCCGACTCTACTTTTCAGGCGCCGCCTCTGTCGTCGGATATTTCTTGGATGCATCATCGATCACGAGCACCCAATCCTGCCCATATCCGGAAGTCGGTGCGCTAAATGACCTTTTATTTTTAGCGATCCGTTCAGATTTCTCATAAACGCCCGTACGCGGATTATACCAGCTGGCCATGCACTGGTCGCCGGTCAGAACACCGGGATCCACGGTGATCGTGCCCCCCTGCGCGGAGTAAATGAAGATGTAATCTTTCCCGCGTGTAGCCTGGACGTGATCATGTGCGCCGCGCGCGTCTGCAATCACCGATTGATCCGGGATGCGGTCCAGCATTGGGCGCGACTCAATCAGCATCCGCAGATGCTGCATTTGGGTGGCGGCGGGAAGATCAAGCGCGACATACCACGGGTAATGCGGCCCGTTTACAGGCTCCCGATGCGGAGCATACATTTGCCAGATATCGTGACAGCCATAAGTGTGGCCGAAGGCGCCGGCAAAAACATCGAAGTACGCGTGTTTGCGCACATCGTACGCGCTCGAGGTGCCAAGGTCCTTTGCATTGAAACAGACCGGATGATCTTCATAGAGCGTCTCTCCGTCAAGCACCGGTTTGACAGGCGTGAGGTTATAGGCAACCTGGATCCGGTCCCACACATTGTTCTCGCGGCAATGCCCTGTCTGAAACATATTGAAATCCAACCATGCATCGTTGTGAAACCATTTTGCGGACCCCGCGTCTTGAACGTCATTCGGTTGAGGGTGAAATGTCATCAACGCCTTGTCATTACCCCCGGCTCCTGAAAGAATGCCCTCCGCCATCGAACGCCACGTGGCGACATCGCTTGCGTTTCGCGGATTGCGGTCACCGCCCAATACCCAGATGATATTCTTTTTCGCCGTGTAGCGCGACCCGATCCATCGTCCGTAAACGCGGGCGTTTTCCGGGTTGAAGATCTCCGGCCCGATTCCCCAACGGTCCCGATAAAGCTTGTCGCCCCAGGTAGGCAGCAAAGCAATGTACAACCCGTGTTCCCATGCCTTGTCGATGATAAAGTCCACATGCCTGAAGTAAGCCTCGCGGGGCCGGGCGGGATCGTCATTTTCGAGGGGTGTCTCACCGTATGCGTTCGGTGTATGCAATCCATCCATCTCCGCAAGCACAACAGCCTGGATGACCGTAAATTTTTTTTCAGCCCTGTCTTTCAAATATTTTTCAGCTTCTTCCCGTGTCAGGCGGTGGAACAATTCCCAGGCTGTATCTCCCAGCCAAAAGAAAGGTTTGCCGTCTGCAGTCAAGAGAAAACGGTTGTTGTCGCTGACTCTTAGTTGGCAATAGCTTGCGAAAAACGATAGTAAGAACAGGCAAAGAATAACGCATTTCATTTTCATAGGCGATAATAATGAAAGAAACTGCTCAAACCGGCGTCAATGCTGGTAACGGCGCAATTCATTTTTTACCTGCAAAAAACGACCGCATACCGGCGGCGCATAGTTAGGGTTCCGCTTATGATTTATCGCGACATGACGATGGTCCAGATTTCGTTGTAATGCCGGTTTTTGCTAACTTATAGGTCAACTTTACCTGAGCCAGGGCAATTCATCCCTCAGAATCTGCCATGGAAAAATGACTGTTCTGTGCGGTTAACCAACACGATTTGCAGGCTGGTCGGCACATTTGCAATGTGGGCCCTGATCGTCTTATGCCCACTGCAAGGGTATTCGCAGCGGCTTCATTCCCGAGAAAAACACATCGAATACCAGATCAATCATTGGGGCACCGACCAGGGCCTTCCCGCCAATACACTGGTGCACCTTTACCAGGACCATGAAGGGTTCCTCTGGATCGGAAGCTTTGATGGATTGATCCGCTTCGACGGCAGCGAGTTCATCACCTACAACAAGGTCAATACCCCCACACTGAATTCCAATCATGCCCGTGTTCTGAAGGGTGACAGTCAGGGCAATCTCTGGCTTGGTACCGGCAATGGGCTGGCGGTTTATAAGAAGGGAAAGTTTACTTCTCTGGCAGATTCCGCGCACACATTTTTCATCGAGAGCCTGTTCGTCGACGAAAAGAATCACCGCATCTGGATCGGCACACGCGACGCGGGAATTTTCTCCTACAGCACCGATACCGGCAAATATGAAGCCCTCGCGGCGGACAATAAGAAAGACCTCATTGCATCGCTGGCAATCGACGGGGCCAACAACCTTTGGATAGGAGGGGAGAAGACCGGCCTGTCCAGGTTCAGCAATGGGACGTGGAAGCATTATACGGAGGCGGACGGATTAACTTCGAACGAAATACTTTGCATTTATACAGACAGTCAAAAAGATCAAATGCTCGTCGGCACCACGTCCGGTTTGTTCTTGCGCAATGGGGAGTCGTTCGAGCTCTACCCGGATTTCAAAGGTATCCGCATCAACCAGGTAAAAAAAGATCCTGATGGGCTCCTGTGGGTGCTTACCGCGAATGGTATTTACAAACAGCTTGGTCCGCAAAAGTGGCAGCGTATTCACAAAGAAACCGGCTTGTCCAACAACGATGCGCGCGACGTTTTTTTTGATTCAGAAAACTGCATTTGGATTGCAACCTACCGCGGCGGACTGAACCAGATCCGCGAAACGAAATTCACGACTTTCTTCGCGGGCAATGGCCTTGATGTCGAAGCCGTCGGTGCGCTTCGGGAACTTGATGACAACACATTTTTGGTTGGCGCCACCGATGGGAATCTCTTCCTGATTGAGGACGGTATTGTAAAACCGTTCCAGACCAAGACCAGGCTGACCCAGCGCATTTATCACATTCTGCGCGACACTTTTGGAAATCTCTGGATAAGCTCCTACGACGGGCTGTTGCTGATCCGCCCGGACGGCAGCGAAAAGTTGTTCACCGAAAAAGACGGTCTTCCCACCAATCAGATCAGGTTGGCTTACCAGGACCGGCGCGGAAACTACTGGATCGGCACGCGGAGCGGCGGGATCTCCAGGATGAAGCTGAGCCGGGGCTCGTTGCCATCCTTTTCCGCTTTTAAGTTTCAGGAACTTCAGGAGATCAACTCCACATTTGTAATGTCCATCGACGAGGATGCAGCGGGAAACCTGCTCGTTGGATCCAATACCGGCGGACTAAATATCATTGCCCCGGACGGGACGATCCGTAACTACAGCAAAGACCATGGGCTGATCAGCAACATCATCTTCAATGCTCATGCGGACAAAGATCAGGATCGGGTGACCTGGATCGCCACCTCCGACGGACTTGCCAGACTCGAAAGCGGGAAAGTCTTCAACTACACGCGCGCCGAAGGACTTCCTCAGGAGAGCATTTTCGATGTTGTCGAAGATAACTCCGGCTATTTGTGGATGCCAATGGCTCGGGGCCTGATCCGGGTTCCAAAAAAACAGCTGGACGATTTCAGGCACGGAAACGCGGCACGCATCGACTGGAAAGTATATGACAAGAACGGTGACCTCAAAATATCCGAATGCACCGGTGGTACGGCAATGATGAAAGCTTCCGACGGACGCCTATGGTTTCCGTTGCTCGGGGGACTGGTTTCCGTAGACCCTTCTTCGCTAACCCTGAATGAAAAGAAACCGGATGTTTATATCGAACGGGTAACGATCGATGACCGCGAGACCGACATCTACGATCGGATCGTTGTTCCGCCGGGAAGTCAGCGAGTCGTGATCAAATACATCGCCATCAGCTTGCGGTACCCGGGATCAACACGGTACCGGTACCGGTTGGAAAACTTCGATAACCACTGGCGCGATGCGGCAACCAACGAAGAGGCGGTATACACCAGCCTGCCGCCGGGATCGTATACGTTTCACGCGGTCGCCTCAAACAACGACGGGGTATGGAATGACCGCGGCGCCGCAATTTCGTTTGTGGTGGAGCCGGTCTTTTATCAAACCTGGTGGTTCTACACCGGCATGACGTTGTTGTTATGCGCCGCGGTATTGACATATATCCGACTCAGGACGCGCGCCATCCAGCAACGCGCGCAGATGCTCGAACGCAAGATCGAGGAACGTACCCGGCTCGTTGCCAGCCAGCGTGACGAGCTGATGGAATTGAACAGGCGGTTGCAGTCGAGCCAGGAGGAGATCATGGCGCAGCGCGATTCCCTGGCATCCAAAAACGAAGAGATCGAGTCCATCAACGCAAACCTGGAAAGAATTGTGGCCGCTCGTACGCTCGTACTCGAGGAACAGAACCGGCGACTGGCAGAATATTCGTTTATCAATGCCCACAAGCTGCGGGCCCCGCTGGCGAGTATCCTGGGTTTGATCAATCTCTTCCGCATTGACGCGATCACAGAAGAGCAGCGGCAGATGCTGCATCACCTGAACAAATCCGCCGCCGAGCTCGATGATATTGTTCGTTCAATCAACCGGTTGCTTGAGCAGGAATTCGAAAAAACGGCCGATGAAGAAGAGGCGGTGAAAGTCATTTCGGACGGCGGTGAAAGGGACTTATAAGCGCTGGAACATTTTTGGATATTTGTTTGCGTAGAAGCAATCTTCGGCTATTTTTGCACCTCTTTTACAGCCATTGTTGCCGGTTTTCCTGTTGCTTGGAACTTTCACCCGGGAAACAGACTTCTGACAATAGCGAAAGAAGACAGAAACAAATAAGCCTCCTTAGCTCAGCTGGTAGAGCAACTGACTTGTAATCAGTAGGTCGTTGGTTCGATTCCGACAGGGGGCTCTTGCAGGTCGTTGTCCCGATGGCTATCCGACGATTCCGACAGGGGGCGCAACAACCTTAAAACCGCGATAATTTCGCGGTTTCTTTTTTTAGTGTGAAAGGACACTAAGTAAATTATCTGACAATAGCTGCTGTGTTCCGCTTTAGGCGGTTTCTTTTTGTCTCGCAACCGCGCAAGAAAATCGATCATGTTTTCATCAGGAAAACCTTCAATCTAAATGACTAGATTTTTCACTGGTCCAAATTACTTTGAGGGAATACCACAACAATGTTCCAGGTCTATATCCTGTACTCACCGTCACTTGATCGCTATTACATAGGACAAACAGAAAACATAGATGTTAGAATAAATTGGCACAAAAGGAAAGTTTTCCTAAGATGTTTTACCGCTCGTGCAAGTGATTGGCACATTTTCCTAACTGTCGACTGCATTTCGAGAAAACAGGCCGTAAACATTGAAGCCCACATCAAGAATATGAAGTCAAGGAAGTATATCCAAAACTTGGTGAAATACCCTGAGATCATTGAGAAGCTAAAGTTGAGATACGATCAATAGGTCGTTGTCCCGATAGCCATCGGGACGATTCCGACAGGGGGCTCACTGACAATCAGTCATTTATAAGGCGATCAAATCCTCTGACGCCTTTTTCATTTTCATAGAATTTGCACAGACCGTGTACCGGAAAGTATACCTGAAAGCCACAAACAAAATTGGTACTCTGTCACCTAAGACCAAACTATGTTGGTCGGTGGTAGTCCATTCGAGCGGTCTACGCGTGCCTTCACAAAGGAAGACTTTGGATAGAATGTTCAACTAATTCAAACCAGAAATTTTCCTATATAGACCACCGCTTCGTGAGAACGAACCTTTTAGCGATTCGCCAGGGCGATAATAGCCCTTACTATCCATCGGGTTATTCCGAGTCAGAAGGGTTTAGTTTCAACTTAGTTGACTACCCTTTTTGAGATAGAGATAGAGATTCGGCCTA
>DASPNN010000249.1:0-7794 GCA_035626495.1 Chryseosolibacter sp. | reverse complement strand
ATGCAAGCGCCTGATGAGCTCTGATTTTCCTTACCACCTTAAATCAAACTATTCCTGTTGTATTGCTGCATTGTTAGTTTTTACCATTGCTCCAATGATGAAGAACAGCCAGAGGTAAACGCAGACGCTGGCTCAAATGCCAGAACAGCCAAGACACAGGACGCCGCCTGGCTTGACCGTGCACGACAGGTAGTCCAATATTGTGTTAAGGATGGCAGTACGGGTATCCTTATCATTCATTGTGATGGCGGATGGCTCGAAAACAACATTACCACCAGGGCACAGTCTTCCGGGAATGCGAACAGAAAGCTACTGGGAACAAATTGCCACCAAGATGCGTGACTTTGATGGGCATTTTATGGTTGCCAGTCCTAATGAACCGGGGACAGAATAATCATTCTACTTATAGAGCCCACCCGCAGTGCCATCCATGACGCGGAAAATACATAAAAATGAGCTACTCCGATCGCAAGGCGTTCACCGGATTGGCACTGGCCGACCTGAACGACCGGTATCCTACCGTGAGAAAGGCGATCAAAAAGGTTGCACTCAATGCCGTGAGAAAAACGGCGGGGCCAAGCTGGATGCGATAGGCAAATTCCTGGAGAATCACGTCCATCAAAAAGCCAGCCGCCGGAGCCGCCGAGTGCAAATGCGATCAGCAGCAGTTTCACGAACTCTTTCGAGAACAACCCAAGGATACTTTGAACGCTGCGCGACGTGGACTCATCAGGATTCCCATCGAATTGCGTCGCTATGTCAGGTCAGGGGCATTTCTCGCGTAGTTTGTTTCCAAAATTAAGCGTCTGCTGATTTCGGTTCGGTTGTAAACACACTTTCTCAGAACGGGCTAATCGAGGCTTTGCAAAACCTCCTGCGCCCTTGCGCCTCAGTGTAACCTCATCAACCGCATCTTCCATCAAAGCCCTATGACGGGTCACCGGCAAAAAGGGCTGATCGTCGCCTGCGGGCGGGTTCAACAGGAAACAGATTCGGGAATTGCTTACATTGAATCCTGGCAACGTGTTTAAAAATGAAAAAGCCCCTATTCATTGTCCTGCTTTTTGTTTGTCACCACCTGCCGGCGCAACAAGCAGTTGTCGATAGCCTCAAACAGGTCGTGGCCAGCCATTCGGGCGACACCCTTTCTATCAACGCCCTGAACGTACTCGCCGTCGAATATGCTCGCACCGACCTCAAAAGGGCCCTAGAATGTCTTTACGAGGTCATTGCGATCTCACAAAAATTCAATACCACGAACGGGCTGTCGAACACGTATAGCCAGATGGTGACTACCTACCAGAATACAGGCTACGCCGACAGCGCCAAAAAATATCTCCAAAAGCTTGAAATGCTCGCCGCGAATGCAACACAGGTGAAGGTGAAGATCAACTACTACTCTACGGCCGGGCTATTCTACAAGAACACCGGAAATTTCCGGGAGGCCCTCCCCTATATGCTGAAGTCGCTTGAGCTGTTGAATGACGACAAGTATAACGTCACGCGCGCGGGTCAGCTGCTCAACATCGGCAACACGTATTCCAACCTCGGTGAAATGGAAGAAGCCGCGCGTTATCACATCGACGCGCTCCGGTTGTTCGAGAAATTGAACAATAAGAGAGGCCAGTCGTTTTGTTTGCAAAGTCTCGGAAATGATTTTCTGAAGCTCGACCAATTCGCCACGGCCAGGACGTATTTTGAGCAGTCGCTGAAAATGAAAGAGGAGCTCAAAGACAATCGCGGCCTGGTCACCGCATGGGCCGCGCTCGGGCAAGTGAACCGCGAGCTGAATAATTATGGCGAGGCGCGCATCTATCTTGAAAAGGCGCTTACACAAGTGGCGGCGCTGAAACTGAACAGTGAACATGCCAACGTGCTGCTGCAGCTCGGTTTGCTGGAGAAGAAAATGGGCAACGTGCCGAGGGCCCGGTCCTTCATGGCGCAGGCCCACCACTACGCGCAAACAACGTCAGACGAGCTGACGATGGTGAAAATTGAAACCGAGCTCAAAGCCCTCGACCGGGAAACCGGCCAGGCGGAATTGCAGCAGGCACTGGTAAAAAAAGTTCTTGCGTCTTCGGTGTCGGGAGACAAACAATCCGAAGCGGAAGCCCACGCGAACCTGGCGGAACATTATGCCTCGAGAAAGCGATACGATGAAGCGTACAGGCACCTCACAAAGTTTATCGAGATAAGAGACAGCGTGCAGGGCAGCCGGGTGGTCCTGCAGCTTCGCGAGCTGGAAAAGAAGTACCAGACCGAACGCAAGGAAAATGAGATCGCATTGCTGAAGAAAGACCAAAGCCTGAAGGCGGCGATCATCGCCAAGCAGAATTCGAACCTTGTTCTCACCGTCATTGCACTCGTGTCTGTGATGCTGACGGGCGGGCTGCTGATCAACCGTTATCGCGTCATCAACCGGGTGAAACGTCAGGTTGAAATCGAGAAAGTACGCAACAACATTGCCCGCGACCTGCACGACGACATCGGATCAACACTTTCGAGTATCAACATCATGAGCCAGCTGGCGCTTCAAAACGTCGAGCAGGGGCCGCAGCACCTGAAGCGCATTGCCGAAAACTCCTCGCGAATGATGGAGAACATGACCGACATCGTGTGGTCCATCAACCCCGGCAACGACTCTGTTGAAATGCTGGTGGCCCGGATGAAGGAGTTTGCGGCCGAGATCCTGGAGCCCCGGAACATTTCATACCTGATTGGCGGCGAAGAAACATTATCGGGCCTGAAAGTGGAAATAGAAGATCGCAAGAATTTGTTCCTGATCTTCAAGGAGGCGATCAACAACGCGGCGAAATACAGCGACGCTTCGGATATCCGTGTACGATTTGACAGGACGAAAAATATCATACGATTGGTCATTGAGGACAATGGTCAGGGGTTTGACCCGTCGTCGGCGCGCCAGGGAAACGGGCTGCGGAACATGAAGTCACGGGCCGAAGCGCTTGGAGGACGATTGTCGCTGAGGACCGCACCGGGAAAGGGCGTGGTCATCACACTGGAAGCGCCCATCACATGATCAGGGTATTTATCGGGGCCGTTATTTGTGTTTACTTTGGGAACCTCTATGGCGATAAACGTCCTTTTGTACGAAGACAACGATATGCTTCGCGAAAGCGTGGTCAGTCTGTTGCGTTTGCACGCCAAATATGAATCGGTGACCGCGTTCAGCAATGTGACGTCCGTCGCAGACCAGGTGAAGGAGCTCAGGCCCGACATTATCCTGATGGACATCGATATGCCAGGCGGTAACGGCATCGAAGCGGTGCGGCTGATCCGCCGTAATCAATTCGCGATGCCGGTTATCATGCTCACCGTGTTCGACGACAATGAAAATGTGCTGAATGCCATCCGCGCGGGCGCGTCGGGGTATCTTTTAAAGCAACACATCTCTTCAAAACTTTTTTCCTCGATCGACGAGGCCTTGTCGGGCGGGGCGCCAATGTCCCCTACCGTCGCCAGGATGGTCCTTAACGCGATGCAGGGATCGCAGGTTGTGAATCCGTATAATCTGACATCGCGCGAGCAGGAGATCCTCGGGTTGCTCAGCAAAGGCAACAGCTACAAGCTCATCGCCATCCACCTCGACATCAGCATCGATACCGTCAGGACACACATCAAGAAGATCTACGAGAAGATGCACGTGCATTCCCAAACCGAGGCGGTATCGAAAGCGATCAACGAAAAGCTCGTGTAAGCGGCACATTGCCGTTTCATCACATCATTGTGGTATTGTCGCGCGGTCGCTTCTTTACCAAATTGGCCGACGCAACCAACCCATGATTCATGAAGGGAAGTATCATTTTTTTTCTCATTGTTGCCGCGCATTTTGCGCACGCGCAACAGGACCCACTGCATGCCCAGTACTTCAGTAACCCGATGTTGGTCAACCCGGGTTATACCGGTTCGGAAGACAGCTGGAAAAATGTTGTCAGCTACCGGTCACAATGGAGTGGCTTCGACGGCAATCCGACAACAATCGGGTTCACCTCGCACACGTCGCTCATGGAGAACCGGGTCGGATTGGGACTCCTTGTGATCCAGGATCAGATCGGGGACACAAAAAATACTGAAGTCAGCCTGAGTTACTCCTACCGGATCGAGCACGGCGATGTGTCGTTCCAGTTTGGTTTGTCCACCGGATTCACCCAGTACCGGGTGGACCCCTCCATGCTCAGGCTTGCGGATGGAGGAGATCCGAATTTCGCGAATGTGAACGAGATGAAATTCAACACCGGGGCCGGCATTCTTTTAAAGAGTGACCGGTATGTTGTGGGATTGGGCGTACCCCGGTTGCTGCCGGCGAAAATCACATCCGGAGGCGTGACCGCCGAGATCTATCAACGGCATTATTACCTGCACACCGGTTATCTCTTTTTTCTCAGCGAACGCGTGGATTTTAAACCTGCCCTTTTATTAAGGGGGACGCCTGGAGCGCCCCTCTCCGCAGATGTCAACGCCAATATCGAGATCGACCGGACTTACACCGCCGGTCTGTTGTCGCGGAACTTCAGCACCTACGGCGCCCTCTTGCGCGCAAGACTAAAAAATGTCTGGATCGGTTATATTTTCGAGGTTCCCACGAACAAGTCCGTTGGCCAGCGTTTCCATTCCCACGAAGTGACACTCGCGTTGGCTCTTTCCGTGTTTGATTCACATACCGACAGCTTCAGCAACTTTTAAAGACCTTATGAGAACGAGAATCATTTTTCCCTTTATTCTCATTGCGTCGTGTTGTGTCACGACTTCCTTCGCTCAGGTCTCCAGCACGTTTGACACCGATGCGGACGGATGGACCTTTTCGGACGCTGTCGTACACGACCCCGGCGGATATATCAGCTCCACTTACAGCGCGAGTGCGACAAGCAGCACGCAGTATTGGTCGGCGCCCTCGAAATTCCTCGGCAACCATGTGGTAAAGTCCGCCGGAATGAACCTGAAATTCGACCTTCAGCAATCTGTCGCGGGCACCTCGAGTCATGCGAACGGAGACGTCCGGATCGAATCACCGGGTTTTACGCTCGTGTACTCGTTTCCAGTCAAACCTGCGACAGCCCCGGGTTGGACAACGTATGAGCTAAAGCTTGATGAAACAGCGGGCTGGCGGATCAACTCCACCACTGGCTCGCTCGCAACACGTTCGCAGGTGATGAATGTCATTACGAACATTACCGCCATAGAAATCCGCGCGTCCTACGCGACGCAGAACCCTTACACGGCGGCGATCGACAACGTGATCCTGGAGGAACGAACCCTGGTTGCCGCTCCTTCGATCACGGCGTTCAGTCCTGTGTCCGGCGATGTGGGCAGTACGGTCACGATCACGGGTGCGAACTTCAGTCCGGTGGCTGGCGACAATGTCGTCTACTTCGGGTCGACGTGCGCTACGGTGTTATCGGCCACCAGCGGGGAGGTTGTGGTTTCCGTTCCCGCGGGGGCTGCATTTGCGCCTCTTACGCTGGTGAATACCGCCAATGGCTTGTCCGGCAGTTCGCAACATCAGTTCACGCCGACGTTTCCGGGTGGAGGAAGACTGATCCGCGCATCATTCGATCCGCGTGCAGACATCCTGCTGGCAACTCCGGGGAACGACCCGACGGGACTTTCCCTGAACGACGTGGACGGGGATGGATGGAACGACATCGTCGTCAGTGAATCCGGCAACGTGGTGAGCATTTACAGGAACCTCGGCGGCGGAGGCGACCTGACCGCGGCGTCGTTTGCTTCACCCGTCAGCATGACCGGTGGCGGCAACAGCCGGTCCCTTAGGGTCCAGGACCTGGATGGCGACGGTAACCTGGACATTGCCGCGGAGTACAGTAGCGGGTCCGTTACTTATTTTGCCACGTTTCGAAATACCAGCGCGCCGGGCAATATCGCGTTTGAAGCGGTTGAGCTTTGGCCCGGACTTGTTTACTCCGGCAGCTTGTCGCACGTGGTCGATGTGGATGGTGACGGCAGACCCGACCTGATCGGCCAGCACGGTAATGGCAGCGTCTCCCCCGACTTCTGGATCGCGGAAAACATCAGTACGCCGGGCGACATCGAGTTTGGCGGCTCGCGCAGTTATTTCGGCGGAAGCACGCTGGACGCAGGCGCCGGTGTAACCGCGGGTGACCTCGACAACGATGGAAAGCCCGAGATCATTGTCGAACACGCGTTTGGCGGCCAGTTCCAGATCATCAAGAATAACTCGTCCCCCGGAGCCATCTCCTTCGGCACACCCTTCGCCATTGCCGAAGGGGTGAGCGGAGAGATCCAGGTATTTGATATTAACGAAGATGGCAATCTTGACCTTATCTGGAAAAAAGGCTCCAACAACGATGACATCAATGTCCGGATAAATTCCAACAACGACGGCGTGCTCGACGCCACGGATTTTGCCACGGAAGTGATGTTCAATTCCGACCTTTTCAACTATGGAGCTACGGCTTTTTCAGACCTGAACGGCGACGGCAAGGCAGACATCTTTGCCACCGACGGCACATATATGGGTGTTTATGAAAATGTTTTCTCCGGCGGGACCTTCAATTCATCCGCGTTCGTGGAGGCGTACCTTCACCAGGGTACCGGGACTTCAACCTATCCCGATTTCACGACAGCTGCGGACCTCAATGGCGACGGCCGGCCCGATATCGTTTCGGCCATCACAAACATTACACCTGCGCGCCTTGTTGTTTACGAGAACAAGAATCTTGACCGTCCCGTGATCTCCGTGAATACGGTATTTCCGTTGAAGGGTGTCCCAGGGACCGAAGTGACGATCACGGGCGACAACTTTTCAACTGCGCCATCGGAAAATCTTGTCCGTTTCGGATCGATCCAAGCTTCCGTGCAATCCGCGACGGAGACGCAGCTCGTTGTGATCGTCCCTGCCGGAGTGACGACTGGCTACGTCAGCGTGACACGCGATGGACTTTCCTCCCGATACCATCTCCCCTTTGTTGCAACATTCTCCACCGGCGTCGATTTCGCCGGTACACATTTCTCCACGCCTGTAAGCTTTACCCTGGCGGGCGCGGATTATGACGTTGAAGTGGCGGACCTCGATAACGATGGGAAGGCAGATGTTGTAGCGGAGGCTACCGGAGGCCGGGGCTATGCTTTTATGAACACCCACACCTCCGGGGCGATCACCACCGGCTCGCTGACACCGGACGACACAACTTCCAGCTCGGCACAAAACGTTCGCCTGATCGACCTTGACGCAGATGGTTATGAAGACATCGTTTCCATCAATGGGATGTACCGGAACACCAGCAACGGAGGCGAAATAAAGTTCGAACCGCTGACGGGCACAACCACGGGCGGCAACCATGGGTTTGGCGATTTCAACCACGATGGCAAAACTGATATCGTGGGCGTGAATAGTTCGGTTGTGGTGGTAACGGAGAATCGCACGACACCTGGCAATTACTCGACCGCTTCGCCAACGCAGTCGTTTGAAGGATACAACTATGGCAAGCCTGCGGCAAACGGCGGCAGCGCGGCGGGGGATTTTGACAACGATGGCTTAATGGATTTCGCGGCCACCAACCCGGGCTCGGATAACCTGACCGTCTGGCGGAATATGGGTTCATACAGAATCACGACGACGCAATTCAGCGAGCAGACAACGATCCCAGTCGGGGACAATCCCGGGAGGTTGTACGCGTCCGATGTGGACGTTGACGGCAAGATTGATTTGGTGTTGTATTACTCCGCAACCACGACGAGCCAGTTCATCACCGTGCTCCACAACCAGAGCACGGTTGGCAATATTTCATTCACCCGGGT
>DASPNN010000248.1:0-4270 GCA_035626495.1 Chryseosolibacter sp. | reverse complement strand
GATGAGGTTCTCGTTCTCACTGCGGTATTTTTCAACCTGTTGCTGCAAGGCCGCTATCTCCTCGGTGCGGGTCTGAAGATCAGCTTTCAGTTTCTTGATGGTGTTGGCATACAGTGAGCTGTTTGCTTTTGAATCCTTGAGTGATTTTTCGAGGCTGGAGATCTTGCGAGACGTTTCCTGCACATAAGAGTTGAGGTCTTTCATTCGCGTCGCATAATCGTCGTAGGTTGTCCCTTCGACCATATTAACCCTGAGGAGCTGGCGGCTCGCATCGATGGAATCCATAAGAGTTCCCACTTCTGTGAGGGTTTCGGCCATTTCCTGGCTGGTTTCCAATTCTCTTTTCAGGGAATCAACCTGTGACCGCAGCGTCTCTTTTTCCTGATCGCCACAACTCAGCACGACTACGGACATCACAGATAAATAAAGGAGCTTTTTCAGCATATTTTGATGGTTTTGAGCCTTGTGGTGGCAAAAATACGTCGATTTTGTCGATTACAACGGTCTATCGGAAATATTTCACACCTGCTTGCAAGGCTTAAACAAACGATTGCGGAACAACCTGGAATTATTCCCATTTCTTTTTGGGATTGCCGAAACGCATTTAAATTTGCGTCCGTTTTAAACGAAGGACCATACTCAATGCCCAATTTAATTACCACGCGTATTGCAGACCTGGGCAAACCTCGAGTGATCATTATCGGTGGGGGTTTTGGCGGACTGGAAGTGGCAAAAGGACTGGAGGGTAGCAAGGTCCAGGCGGTTCTTTTTGACAAGTACAATCACCACACGTTTCAGCCGCTACTCTACCAGGTTGCAACCTCTGCGCTGGAGACCAGCTCGATATTGTTTCCGTTTCGCCGGCATTTTGCAAACCAGAAAAATTTCGTATTCCGTTTGGGGGAAGTCAAAGAGGTCAGGCCTGCCGAGAACTGCATAGAGACTTCGATCGGTAGTGTAAAGTACGATTACCTGGTGATCGCCACCGGCGCGGAGACCAACTTTTACGGCTTGAAGGATGTAGAGCAAAACTCCCATCCGATGAAGACGATCATCGACTCGATCAAGCTGCGCAATATTCTCATCCGCAATATCGAGACGGCCTTGCTGATCGAAGACAAGGAGTTGATGAACAGCTATATGGACGTGGTGATCGTCGGCGGTGGTCCGACGGGTGTCGAGCTTGCCGGCGCGATCGCGGAGCTTAAGAAGTATGTGTTCCCGAACGACTATCCCGAGCTGGAGCTTACACAAATGGACATACACCTGATCGAAGCAACGCCCAGGTTACTGAACGGGATGTCCGACATCGCCGGAGAAAAAGCGCTCGACTACCTGCAGCGTATGGGTGTCAAGGTTCATCTGAACTGCGCGGTGAAGTCGTACGATGGCCACCAGGTAGTGTTCAACACCGGTGAAAAGCTCATCAGCAAAACATTGATCTGGGCTGCCGGCGTGAAAGGCAACCCGGTCGCCGGCCTTCCGGTAGAGGCTATCGGCAGGGCTGCACGCATTCGCGTGGACGAATACAACCGCGTCAAAGGACATGCTAATATTTTTGCGATTGGGGACGTTGCCCTCATGGAAGGGGACCCGGGGTTTCCGCACGGCCATCCGATGATGGCACCGCCCGCCATGCAGCAGGGTAAGTTGCTTGCGGCCAACATCAAAAGGCTGATTGAAAACAAGCCATTGGTCTCCTTCCGCTACCACGATAAAGGCTCGATGGCCACCATAGGCCGCAACAAAGCCGTCGTCGACCTGAACAAGCTGAGGTTCCAGGGATTTTTCGCCTGGCTGGTGTGGATGTTTATTCACCTGATCTCGATCATTGGCTTCCGGAACAAACTTTTTGTGTTTGTAAACTGGCTGACCAGTTACTTTTCCTACGATAAGAGCAACCGGTTGATCATCGCGCGACCGAAAGACGGAGTGCAATAAGATGGCCGAATCACACAATAAACACATTACCCCCCTTTCAGCTGCCGGCGTGCTGATCTCCCTGGGGATCATCTACGGCGACATCGGGACTTCACCAATCTATACCTTCCGGTTTATTGTCGGCACTGAAACGATCTCCGAGGAACTGATACTCGGCGGCCTTTCCTGCGTATTCTGGACGCTCACTCTGATCACCAGCATCAAATATATCTACCTTGCGCTCAACGCCGATAACAAGGGTGAAGGCGGGATCTTCGCGCTCTACGCGCTCGTGCGCCGCTACAAGGCACGCTGGGTGATCTTCCCTGCGATCATCGGATGCGCAACACTCATCTCCGATGGCTTCATCACGCCCGCCATGAGCGTGACTTCCGCCATCGAGGGATTGAAGGTGTTGTATCCTTCGATCACAACCGACACGATCATACTGATTGTTGTCATCATCCTGGTTTTGCTGTTCGTCTTTCAGCAGTTTGGCACCGGGGTTGTCGGCCGCACGTTCGGTCCGATCATGCTGGTCTGGTTCTCATTCATCGCCGTCATCGGCCTGATGCACCTTGTTCACCAGCCGCACATCCTTGCCGCCATCAATCCGGCTTACGCTTTCAACCTGCTCGCCAAATACCCGGGCGGCTTCTGGCTGCTGGGTGGAGTGTTTCTCTGTACAACAGGGGCCGAAGCGATGTATTCCGACCTCGGACACGTTGGCAAAGAAAACATCCGGGTCGGTTGGGGATTCGTGAAGGTTGCATTGCTGCTGAGCTACTTCGGACAAGGCGCCTGGTTGCTGGAACACCAGGGTGAAAAACTCAGTGGACGGATCCCGTTCTTCGAGATCCTTCCGCAGTCACAGGCATTCCTGATCTTCGGCGTGGCCATTGCTACGATGGCGACCATCATCGCCAGCCAGGCTCTCATATCGGGAACATTCACCCTCGTCAATGAAGCGATGAAACTGAAGCTGTGGCCGGCAAGCCGCGTACGCTATCCAAGCCAGATCAAAGGACAGATCTACATACCGGCAATCAACTGGATCCTGATGGTGGGCAGCATCCTGGTCGTCCTTATGTTCCGCAGCACGGCGCGCATGGAAGGCGCGTATGGACTGGCCATCACATTCGACATGCTGATGACGACCTCGCTGCTGATCTACTTTTTTTCGATCTCAAAAAAATCCACATTTCGCGCGATGGTGCTTGCCATCATTTTCTTTTCGATCGAGGGGGCATTCCTGGTATCCAACCTGAGCAAGTTTCCGCATGGCGGATGGTTTACCTTCGCGATTGCATCATTGTTCTTTATCATGATGTATATCCTTGTACGCGCGCGACGACTGCGCGACAGGCATACAGAGTTCGTGGACCTCAAGCACTATGTGGGCATGATCCAGGACCTGCAGGCGGATACCACCGTACCGAAAGAAGCCACCAACCTGGTCTACCTGGCCATGGCCGACACCAAACGCTACATCGACTCGAATATCATCTATTCGATTTTCAAGAAAAGACCCAAGCGCGCCGATGTTTACTGGTTCGTGCATGTGGATACGGTCGACAGTCCGTTCACCAGCAAGTACGTCGTCGACACCATCATCCCGAAGAAATGTTTCTTTGTCAGGATCAAGCTGGGCTTCAAGACCGACCACCGCGTTAACCTGATCTTCAACAAGATCATCCACGAAATGGCCGACGCGGGCGAGATCGACCTGACCAGCCCCTACTCTTCTCTTCATAAGTACAGCATGATGGCCGACTTCAAATTCATCATCCTCCATTCATGGGCATCCAGCGACAGCGAGATCTCCAACTTCGATCGCCTGATCATCCAGGGTTACAGGTTGCTGAAGAAACACAGCCTGTCCACCGAAGAGATGTACGGTATCGAAGCCGCCAACCTGGAGGTTGAAAAAGTTCCGATCCAGGTGGGACCGCAGGCGAAAGTCAAGATTAAACGGGAAAGGGAAGATTAGTTTCGAATTCCTAATTCTGAGTTGCTAATTTCGGTCTTCTGCGTTTGTGCTTGCGGGCGGGTTGTTGGCGGTTGCCTGTTACCGGTTGTAAGTTTCATCCGATTTAGGGCGGGTAACCCATTCCAAATTCCTCCTAATTCAATTCGGTAATCTTCTTCCGCATTTGATTTCCGGCACTCGGTCGCACACAAAACTGCTACAATTCGGAATCATTCGGAATTAGAATTATTGCTGTCCGGGAAAATTTCCGATTGGTGTGTTGAGCACCACGACCTGGTCTTAGGTGGCGACGGAATTTGGTGAGTGAACGGCTGAAAAAAGTCCACGCCAAAGTCTCGTGAATAGGCGCCCCCTCAGAGT
>DASPNN010000247.1:0-3478 GCA_035626495.1 Chryseosolibacter sp. | reverse complement strand
AACTGGTTATGTCGGCCTCGTAACCGGAACGTGCTTCGCCGAAACAGGAAATACTGTTACTTGTATTGATATTGATCAAGACAAAGTCAGGAAGCTGAGGAGCGGAAAAATCACCATTTACGAACCCGGCCTCGAACAACTTTTCGAGCGAAATATCAAGCAGGAACGGTTGTCCTTTACCACGAACCTCGACGAAGGCATCGAGGACGCAAAAGTCATATTCCTGGCACTGCCAACACCTCCGGGAGAGGATGGATCTGCTGACTTGAAATACATTCTCAAGGTTGCAGACGAACTTGGCCCACTTTTAACCGATTACGCCGTTATCGTCGATAAGAGTACTGTTCCCGTCGGGACCGCCGACCGGGTGCGCGAGCGGATAGCCAAAACATGTACGGTTGATTTCGACGTGGTTTCCAACCCTGAATTTCTGCGTGAAGGCGTTGCCGTCGAGGATTTCATGAAACCGGAAAGGGTGGTCATAGGTACGACCTCCGCGCGGGCAAAAAAGATCATGGAAACACTCTACGCTCCTTACGTGCGCCAGGGTAACCCCCTGGTATTCATGGACGAGCGTTCTGCGGAGCTTACAAAATACGCTGCAAACTCATTCCTGGCAACGAAAATCTCCTTCATGAATGAGATCGCGAATCTGTGTGAAATGCTGGGCGCGGACGTCGATTCGGTCCGTAAAGGGATCGGGACCGATAGTCGGATCGGCAAACGCTTCCTCTTTCCGGGAATTGGATACGGCGGCAGCTGTTTCCCAAAAGATGTTCAGGCCCTGGCGAAGTCCGCAAAGGATGCGGATTACGATTTCAAGATTCTCAAGGCGGTCATGGAGGTCAACTCCGACCAGAAAGTGAAGCTCATCCAAACAATGAAGGAGTTCTATAACGGCAACCTGAAAGGCAAAGTGATTGCCCTGTGGGGACTATCGTTCAAGCCACACACGGACGATATTCGGGAAGCGCCGGCCCTTGCCAATATCGAAGCTCTTTTGCGGGAGGGCGCCGTGATTCGCGCCCATGATCCCGAGGCGATGGAAAACGTCAGGCGTGTGCTCGGGGATAAGATAGACTACTACAACAACCCCTATGATGCAGCCGATGGTGCCGACGCAATCTTTATCGCCACAGAATGGCCGGAATTTCGTTCACTCGACTTTGAAAAGTTGTCATCACTGCTGAAGGCACGGGTGATTTTCGACGGACGAAATCTGTACGAAATAGACGTGATGAAAGAGCAGGGCTATACATATTTCAGCATCGGAAGGGAGCGTGTTAACGTCCCAAAGGAGGTGCTCCATGGCTAAGGAGCGGGTGTTGATTACGGGTGGCGCCGGATTTATCGGCTCACATCTTTGTGACCGGTTTATCAGGGACGGTTATCACGTGATTGCTATGGACAATCTCATAACGGGAGACCTGCGCAATATTGAGCACCTGTTTAAGCTGGCCGATTTCGAGTTTTATCACCACGATGTTTCGAGCTTTGTTCACGTTCCAGGGAATCTGAAGTACATTCTGCACTTCGCCTCGCCGGCAAGTCCGATCGATTACCTGAGAATCCCGATCCAAACTTTGAAAGTTGGCTCACTGGGTACCCATAACTTGCTGGGCCTGGCGCGGGCAAAGAAAGCCAGGATACTGGTCGCGTCCACCTCTGAGGTATATGGCGATCCGCTGGTTCACCCACAGACGGAAGAATATTACGGAAATGTCAATCCGATCGGACCCCGCGGTGTGTACGATGAAGCCAAACGATTCCAGGAGGCGATCACCATGGCCTATCACGATTATCACAATCTCGAGACTCGCATTGTGCGGATCTTTAATACGTATGGCCCGCGGATGCGGTTGAACGATGGGCGGGTACTTCCAGCGTTCATTGGTCAGGCGTTGCGCGGTGAGGATCTGACTGTTTTCGGTGATGGCTCACAGACACGCTCGTTTTGTTACATCGACGACCAGGTAGAAGGCATTGTCCGGCTGCTGCATTCCGACTATCACCTTCCTGTCAACATTGGCAATCCGGATGAGATCACAATCTGGCAATTTGCCGAAGAGATTGTTCGCCTCACCGGGACAACTCAGAAAATCATCACCAGGCCGCTGCCTAAGGATGACCCCAAACAACGCAAGCCGGACATCACAGTGGCAAGAAAAATACTCGGCTGGGAGCCGAAAGTCAACCGGTCCCAGGGGCTAAAGATCACCTATGACTATTTCCGCTCCCTGCCGACGGAAGTCCTTTATGAGCGGGAGCATAAGACATTTGAGAATTATGTCCGCTAATTAAATTATTGAAAAAGTAAAGCAGATTAAATGGGGCGTAACATCTTAATTACCGGCGGAGCCGGCTTCATCGGGTCGCATGTCGTGCGAAGGTTCGTCAACGCTTATCCGGACTACTCGATTATCAATCTGGACAATTTGACTTACGCTGGTAACCTTGAAAACCTGCGCGATATTGAGGACAAACCCAATTATACTTTTCAGAAAGGAGACATCCTTGACCTCGAATTGTTAAGAGATGTTTTCCGGACCCACCAGATCAACGGGGTGATCCACCTTGCGGCAGAATCCCATGTGGACCGATCGCTGAACAACCCTGCGGAATTCGCAAACACCAATGTAATTGGAACCATTAATCTCCTCACATCGGCATATGCAGCGTGGAAAGACAATCTGAAGGGGAAATTGTTCTATCATATTTCCACTGATGAGGTATACGGTTCGGCAAAGGCAGGGACCTTTTTTACCGAAGCATCTCCGATTGAGCCACACTCGCCATACTCTGCATCAAAAGCGAGCAGCGACCACTTTGTTCATGCCTTCGATAACAGCTACGGCCTTCCGACAATCATCAGCAGATGTTCGAACAATTACGGGCCTTATCACTTCCCGGAAAAGCTCATTCCACTGATGATCAACAACATCATTAACAACAAGCCGCTGCCCATATATGGAAAAGGCGACAACGTTCGTGATTGGTTGTTTGTTGAAGATCACGCCGCTGCCATCGACAAAATTTTTCACAACGGAAAAGCGGGAGAGGTTTATAATATCGGAGGCAACAACGAATGGAAAAATATTGACCTTGTTATGCTGCTCTGCCGCATTATGGACAAGAAACTCAACCGGCCTGCTGGCACCTGCGAAAAGCTCGTGACGTTTGTCAAGGATCGGCCGGGACACGACCTTCGCTATGCCATCGATGCAAGCAAGCTCATGCGTGAATTGGGATGGGTGCCATCCGTAACGTTCGAAACAGGACTTGAGCGGACCGTAGAATGGTACCTCGCCAACCAGGAATGGCTGAAAAATGTAACCTCCGGCAATTATTTACAATATTACGAGAAAATGTACGCCGGCAGGTAAATCTTCACACGTACTTATGAAAGGAATAATTCTGGCAGGCGGCTCTGGAACAAGGCTGTACCCCCTCACGCTGGCCGTCAGCAAGCAACTCATGC
>DASPNN010000246.1:0-2201 GCA_035626495.1 Chryseosolibacter sp. | reverse complement strand
GCTTTTTGGCCTTCTCGTCTTCGGTTTTTTTGCGGCGAAGGCAGCGGTGTGGGATATGAACTGGCAAGATGCGTGGACAATCAGACAACACGCGTCGCGCGTAGGAGGAAGCGATGCCGACACATGGATGCAGCTCACCGGTGTGGTTGCCCTCGGAGCCATCGCCTCTGCAATGGTCGGCAGTATCTTCAGCTCCGACGCATGGAATAATGTGACTTTCATCGCCGGCGAAGTCAAAAATCCTCAGCGCAACATCGGGCTCAGCCTGTTTCTCGGAACGCTGATCGTCACCGTCGTTTATGTAACGGCCAATCTGATGTACCTGGGAGTTCTGCCGCTGGATCAGCTTGCATTTGCGAAGGACAACCGGATTGCATTGTCGGTATCCACAGAAATTTTTGGCGCCAGTGGGACCGTGATACTTGCCGTGCTGATCATGATCTCCACGTTCGGCTGCAATAACGGCTTGATACTTTCCGGCGCGCGTGTGTACTATACAATGGCCAATGACGGACTCTTTTTTAAGAAAACCGGGAGGCTGAACGAGCATGCCGTTCCCGAGTATGCCTTGTGGATCCAATGCCTGGTGGCCTGCATGCTTTGCCTGAGCGGCCAGTATGGAAACCTGCTGGACATGGTTTCGTTTGTCGTCGTCCTGTTCTATGTGCTGACGATCGTGGGGATTTTCATCCTGCGCAAGACACGGCCCGATGCTCCGCGGCCATACAAAGCCTTCGGATACCCCGTACTGCCGGTGATCTATATTCTGATGGGAATTACTTTCTGTACACTCTTGATACGCTATAAGCCCTCCTACACATGGCCGGGGTTGATCATCACGCTGATAGGCATACCGATCTATTTCCTGGCGCTAAGGCAGCGATCTTCTAAGTGATCACAGGCCGGGTAAGCTGTTGGGCAAGGATGGCCAACCCTTCTTCGAAAGAATGAGGTTGATAGCCGAGTTCCTTCCGAGCCTTGTCGATGATAAAGCCCGTCTTGAGCGGCCGTCGCGCAGGTTGTTTAAACGTAGTTGAATCCACCGGCTTGATCAGTGTGCTGTCGAGATCAAAAAAGTCTGCCGTCCTGGTGGCGATATCCAGGGGAGTCATAAAGTCTTTACCGGAAATGTTATAAATGCCTTTTGCCCTTTTGCGGGCCGCGAGAAAACATCCGGCGGCGAGGTCTTCTGCAAGCGTCGGCGTGCGCCACTGGTCGTTGACCACCTGAATGTTCTTACCGCGCTCAAGACTTTCTTTCACCCACAAGACAATGTTTGAACGGCTCATGTCCGGCGTCGTGCCATACACGAGTACGGTTCTGGCAATGCACCAGTCCAGGCCACTTCTCATCACCAGCCGTTCACCCTCCAGTTTCGATACACCGTAAAAATTGACGGGCCCCGGTTCGGCTGTCTCATCAAGCGGACCGTGGCTGCCATCGAAGATAAAATCCGTGGACACAAACACGAGGTGTGCCCCAACAGCCTGGCAGCCCTCGATGATGTTTTCGACTGCCGTGACGTTCGCTTTCCAGCATGCATCCTGATCGAGCTCGCATTTGTCTACCAGTGTCATCGCGGCCGCGTGGATGATGACATCGGGCTTGAAGCCCTTGACAACGCTCAAAACCTGCTGGCGGTCACAAATGTCCATCGATTGGAACATGCCAGCGGGGAGACTGAGTGCACTCGTTCCTCTTGCCGTAGCCAGGAATTCAACGTTTGACTCCTCCTGGAGCAGGAAGGTAAGTTTTTGCCCAAGCAAGCCGTTCGATCCTGTGACAAGAATTTTCATGATTTTATTTTTTGACTTCCGGGTATTTGTAATTGTACAACTTCTCAATTTTCTTCAGTGGGAGCTCTTCCACAGTGATGACCATCCACACGTCGTCGACAGGCCTGTTTGCTTCGTCGCGCGGCTGGGATGCGATCTTGTCAATCACTTCAAACCCCTTGATAACCTTCCCAAAAACCGTGTACCCGCCATCCAGGTGCGGGGCGCCTCCTGCGGTTGTGTAGGCCTGTATCATCTCCGGACTAAACTCTCTATCAACTTTTATACCCACCTGTTTTTCAACCTCAGGCTTGATTTTCATAAGATAGGCCTCATAACCAGCCCGGTCGCCATTTCGGTAAAAGGTCTGGAGCGTATCGGTATAGGCCTTATTTTCCGCCTTCTGAAAAAACTGCTGGAGGGCCA
>DASPNN010000245.1:0-2868 GCA_035626495.1 Chryseosolibacter sp. | reverse complement strand
AAATGAATCACCATAGCTTTGTTTGGCGTCGGCGTCAAATTCCGTTAGCCCTTTGACAAACGCGTCCTGCTCGGCTTTCGGATATGCTGCTTTAAGGAGGGAGTCGATAAAGCCGGGAACGCCTACATCTTTTGCGCCGGGCGTCGATGTCCGCGGCAAAATGATCTCTGAAAGCTCACCGATCAGCCTGGCCTGATCGTCCGTGAAAAATCCGGGACTATAGCCAAGCTCGGGCCGCGCTTCACACCCTTTTAACACACCGGCTATCGCCGGAGCTGAAATGGCAAATCCGAGTGCCAGGGCTGTTCGTTTGATGGCGCTTCTTCTATCCATAGTGATTTTGTTCTGTGTTCAAGTTCTTGTCTATACCGGCTCCTGCGGATCTTAGATCAGATGTTTAACTTTTTCATTTCACGCACAGCATAGTCGGCAGCGCGCGCTGTCAGGGCCATGTATGTGAGCGACGGATTCTGGCAGGCTGACGAGGTCATTGCCGAGCCATCCGTTACAAATACGTTCGGCACTTCATGCAGCTGATTCCACTTGTTGAGAACGGACGTCTCTGGATCTTTGCCCATGCGTGCGGTGCCCATCTCATGGATCCCCAAGCCCATGTTGTTCGGGTTGTCAAACATCCGCACGTTCCTGAATCCGGCGGCCTCGAGCATCTCCGCCGCGGCCTGCTTCATGTCCTGTCGCATAGCCTTTTCGTTGTCCTTCCACCCGGCGTCGATGCTGAGCGTCGGCAACCCGTACGCGTCTTTTTTGTCTGTGTTGAGTGTGACACGATTCTCATCATACGGCAGGCACTCCCCAAACCCGGTGATGCCCAGCCTCCAGTTGCCCGGCTCAACCAATGCGTCTTTCAGCGCCTCACCGAACGCAAGCTCATGCACGCCCCTGGTCCAGTCTTCCCGGCTGCCGCTGCCCTGGTATCCGAAGCCCCGGATATAATCCGACCGCTTATCGGCACCGACGTTCCTAAACCGCGGGATATAAATTCCGTTGGGCCGCCTGCCGATATAATATTGATCTTCAAACCCCTCGAACTCCCCGTCGGCTCCTACGCGGTATTGGTGATCCATGAGGTTATGGCCCAGTTGTCCGCTGCCATTACCCATCCCGTTGGGAAACCTGCCCGAGATCGAATTCATCAGAATAAAAGTACTCCCCAGGGTTGACGCGTTCAAAAAGATCACCCTGGCATAAAAATCGATCTCTTCTTTCGTAGCGGCATCCACGACCTTCACCCCGATCGCCTTGCCTTTCTTATCATCATAAATAACCGAGTGCACAATTGAATGCGGCCGCAACGTCATGTTGCCCGTCTTCATTGCAGCCGGCAAGGTGGAGGCATTGCTGCTGAAATAAGCACCGTATGGGCAACCCCGTCCGCACAAGTTCCTCGACTGGCAGACGCCACGGTTAGGATCGTGCGCGAGGGGCGCGGTAACATGCGCCACCCTGCCAATGGTGACCTTCCTGCCATTGAATTTTTCCGCTACCTTATCACGAAGGACTGCCTCGACGCAATTGAACTCCATGGGCGGCAGAAATTTTCCGTCCGGAAGATGGGCAAGTCCCTCAGCCTGGCCACTGACTCCGATATAGGTTTCAACATAGTCGTACCAGGGCGCGAGGTCCTTATAACGGATGGGCCAATCGACGGCGATACCGTCTCTGGCGTTCGCTTCGAAGTCCAGGTCGGAAAGCCTGTAAGTTTGCTTACCCCACATGATGGACCTTCCGCCAACATGGTAGCCGCGAATCCAGTCAAACGGTTTCACTTCGGTGTACGGATGATCCAGATCATTCACAAACCAATGCTTGTTGGATTGTCCCAACCAGCGCGTACGCGACTGCACAGGATACATTTTCAAATCTTCCGGTGTAAGCCGGTCAGCGTGCGGCAGCTCCCATGGATCCTTCGTCATCGTCGGATAATCGAGAACGTGCCTGACGTCACGCCCCCGTTCCAGGACCAGCGTCTTAAGACCTTTTTCGGTGAGTTCCTTGGCCGCCCATCCCCCGCTGATTCCTGTCCCTACAACAATCGCGTCATAGGTATTGTTTTTCTGTGCGTCGATATTCAGGTTCATGATAGAAATTACAATCGGTTAAATTTGCTTTATCACATTACAGATCGAAAGACCGTCGCCCGTCCAGGAGAAACCACCTCCACAAAGGCATCCCGGCCTAACGTACCACACCTTCGTTCATTCCTTCAATTTTTCATTGAAGAGGTCCGTATAGTCAACTTTGACGTGCGCCTCATCATAAGACCCGATGATGATCCTCCTGTTTCCATCAACCTTGACATAGATCGTTCCCCGGCCCTTGTCTTCAATCGCGATGAAGGGATTTCCTTCCGGATACCAGCTCTGATAGAGTTGAAGCACATCCTGTTTCAGGCTGTCGGCAAGCATATGCTTATTCCACGGTGCCCATCCGTCATACCGGAACGAGACTCCCATCCTGGTGATCACATCCCGGTGGAACTCGGGGTAGAAATTCATGGACGCGGGGTACTTCAATCCTTTCGTCATCTTGTATAGGACGGCCGTGTTGCCGGCGCCGTCGGTGAAAAGACCTTTCTTGTTCATTTCCCAACAGTGCATGTAGAACTGCTTGCTGGACATCCCGAAATGGATGCCAAAAAAAATACTGTCCGCCCGCTGCCCGCCAGCCAGCCCCTGATCTACAAGGGCGCGGTACTTTTCGTAGCCAGGGGTCTCGCAACCCATGACCGTCATCAGGCAAAAGACAATTGCAGATTTCCACGTGTTACTCATAAACAACTGTGCGAAGCTCGTCATTGTTAATGGCGGCCAAAACCATTTTGCGTCCATTTCCTTTGCAGGTCAACAG
>DASPNN010000244.1:0-2488 GCA_035626495.1 Chryseosolibacter sp. | reverse complement strand
TATTGCTTTCGGTGATGGCCGGCATGTACGCCGTCTATCATGGCCCCGAGGGATTAAAAAAAATCGCAGGCAAGATTCACGCTCTCACGCGCTCCCTGGACACCGCGTTGAAGAATGCCGGATTCCATCAGGTGAACGAACACTATTTTGATACCCTCAAGGTCGAAGTGAGCGACAAGAAAATGCTCATTGCCGAAGCTGTGAAACGCAAAGTGAACTTCCGGATCTTCCCGGATCAATACGTTGGAATCTCGCTGGACGAGACAACGTCGGCCGACGATGTGCGCCGCATCCTGGAGATCTTTTATGCGGCCAGGGGAATTTCGCAAACTTCGATGCCTGGCTTGAACGGGGTTTCTGTCAATTGGCCCGCGACCTTGATCAGGAAATCACCATTCATGTCACATCCAGTGTTCAACATGCACCATTCCGAACATGAGATGCTGCGCTACATCAAGCGCCTTGAAAATAAAGACTTGTCGATGGTTCATTCGATGATCTCGTTGGGATCGTGCACCATGAAACTGAATGCGACTTCCGAGATGATCCCGGTAACATGGCCGGAGCTTGGCAACATGCACCCGTTCGCGCCCGAGGATCAAACCGAAGGTTACCGCGAGATGATTTCCAACCTCGAGAACTGGTTAAAGGAGATCACTGGATTTTCCGGCGTATCGCTGCAGCCAAACAGTGGAGCGCAGGGCGAATACGCGGGGCTGATGGTGATTCGCGCTTACCACGCGAGCAGGAATGAATCACATCGCAACATCTCGCTCATTCCCGCATCCGCGCACGGCACCAACCCCGCCAGCGCTGTTATGGCAGGTATGGATGTCGTCGTTGTCAAATCTGACGAAGATGGAAAAATCGATATCGCCGACCTCCGGGTGAAAGCCGATCAGTACAAGGAAAAGCTCTCATGCCTCATGGTCACCTACCCGTCGACGCACGGGGTATTCGAGGAATCGATCACGGAAGTTTGTGAGATCATTCATAAAAATGGGGGGCTTGTATATATGGACGGCGCCAATATGAATGCGCAGGTCGGCCTGACATCGCCTGCAAATATCGGTGCAGATGTGTGCCATTTGAACCTCCATAAAACTTTTTGCATCCCACACGGCGGTGGCGGTCCAGGCATGGGCCCGATCTGTGTGAATGACAAACTTAAACCTTTTTTGCCCGGGCACGCGGTGGTTAGCACCGGTGGAAAAAACAGTATTCATGCCGTGTCGGCCGCGCCATGGGGCAGCGCCAGCATCCTCGCAATTTCCTATGCCTATATCGCAATGATGGGGCCTGAAGGGTTAACAAATGCAACGCGTATGGCGATTCTAAACGCAAACTACATAAAGGCTCGTCTGGAAAAATATTATAAGATTCTTTACACCGGGTCAAAAGGCCGGTGTGCGCACGAAATGATCGTCGACTGTCGCGATTTTAAAAAGGCGGGGGTTGAGGTGGAAGACATCGCAAAGCGACTGATGGATTACGGCTTTCATGCGCCTACCGTCTCATTTCCCGTAGCGGGCACACTTATGATCGAGCCCACGGAAAGCGAGCCGAAAGAAGAGCTCGACCGCTTTATCGACGCGCTCATCGAGATCAGGAACGAGATAGGGGAAATCGAACAAGGGTCGGCTGACCGTGAAAATAATGTTCTCAAAAATGCGCCGCATACAGCGCAGGTTGTGACGTCAGACGAGTGGACGCGACCTTACAGCCGCGAGAAAGCAGCTTATCCTTTGCCTTTTGTCCGGGAAGCGAAATTCTGGCCATCCGTCAGCCGGGTTGACAATGCCTACGGTGATAGAAACCTGGTCTGTAGCTGCATTGCAATCGAGGCTTACGGTCAAAAAGAGGAGACCGTTTCCACATAGAAAACACCAATACCAAAGCTGCATACAGGGGTTTCTTTTGGGGAAAAAACGTATCTTTAGTTAACACCTTTTTTGGGGTTGTTAAAGGATAAAAGCGATATCACCCCTGTTTCACTGCCCTGGTGGACGACACTGGTCGCGTTTGCTATTATTCATGCAGGTACCCAGTTTTCGCTGTTGTTTAAGTACGATACCGGCGTAGCCGATTATTACCTTCCAACTTCGCTATCCGTTTTGCTGATTAACTGGTGGGGACCAGCCCGGGTTCTGCCTGTCATGTATATCAACGCTGTGGCCAGTACCTACCTTTGGGGTATTCCGGTCGACCGGTGGCCCCACTGGTTCGCTTATGCAATCCCGGAAACGGTGTTTACTTTTTTGTCGTGGTACCTTTTCAGAATTGTATTTAAAGGAAAGTACTGGTTGCCCGATACGCAAAATACCGTGCTGTTTCTTGTTACAGGCATTTTGATCCCGATACTCCCCGAGATTCTTATGCTGCAATCGTTGCTGGTATGGTTCGGCGATCAGCCGGTCGACACGTTCTGGATTTATGCAATGCGTAATTGGCTCGGCGAGTTCACTTCAACATTCGGGCTCGCATTGCC
>DASPNN010000243.1:0-3327 GCA_035626495.1 Chryseosolibacter sp. | reverse complement strand
TCGGGAGCCGATGCCGCACCCTTGAGAAACGAAGAATTTTCGTCGAGTGGAATTCCGAGACAAACGATCATACAATGAATTCGTGGCCGGTCATTTAGAAGGAAAGATAATGAGCGGCCTCGACTTTTAAACTTATTTGGCCCACGAGTTTAAAAAACTTCCGGAAAAATTGAAGCAAACGTTTTCGGTCGTGCCGCGCTTCCACGTTGCGCGGTTCATCGTGATGCGCCGGGCGGAAGTTCGGTCTATTTATTTTTTGATCAGCAGGGCGAGCTCATTCAACTGCTCCTGGGAGATCGTCGAGGGCGAATCGATCATGACATCGCGACCGGCGTTGTTCTTGGGAAATGCAATGAAGTCGCGGATCGAGTCGGCCCCGCCGAAGATCGAACAGAGGCGGTCAAATCCGAAAGCGATGCCACCGTGGGGCGGCGCGCCGTACTCGAATGCTTCCATAAGAAAGCCAAACTGCTTGCGCGCCTCTTCTTCCGTAAAGCCGAGCTGGCTGAACATCATTTGCTGCGTAGGCCGATCGTGTATTCGGATCGAACCTCCGCCGACCTCGGTGCCATTGATGACCATATCGTACGCGTTGGCGCGAACTTTCCCCGGATCGGTTTCAAGCAGATGAATGTCCTCTTTTTTTGGCGAAGTGAACGGATGGTGCATGGCGTGGAAACGGTTTGTCTCCTCACTCCATTCGAGCAAAGGGAAATCCAATACCCAGAGGACTGAGAATTTATTTTTGTCCCTCAGTCCGAGGCGTTCGCCCATCAGCAGGCGCAGCTCGTTCAGTTGCTTCCGGGTGGCATCCTGATCGCCGGCCAGGATCAGCATGAGGTCGCCCGGTCTGGCATCGAATGCGGCTGCGATGTTTTTCAGGTCGTCGGCGGAGTAAAACTTATCAACGGACGATTTGATTGTTCCGTCCGTGCGGTACTGAATGTAAACCAGACCTTTTGCGCCCACTTGCGGCCGTTTTACAAACTCGGTGAGTTCATCGATCTGTTTTCGCGAAAATTCCGAGCAACCTTTCGCGTTGATTCCCACGACGAGCGCAGCACTTTCGAACACTGGAAAATTTTTCCCTTTCACGATGTCTGTCAGCTCGGTGAATTTCATTTCGAAACGGGTGTCGGGTTTATCTGACCCATAGAGGCGCATGGCTTCATCGTACTTCATACGAGGAACAGCAGGAATGTCGACGCCCTTCACGGCCTTGAAGAGGTGACGGATAAGCCCCTCGAAGGTACTGAGTATATCTTCCTGTGTTATGAATGACATTTCGCAGTCGATTTGGGTGAATTCCGGCTGACGGTCGGCGCGCAGATCTTCATCGCGGAAACACTTTACGATCTGATAATAACGGTCAAAGCCAGAAACCATCAGCAGTTGCTTGAATGTTTGTGGTGATTGTGGCAGGGCATAAAACTCGCCGTGGTGGATACGGGATGGCACAACGAAATCGCGTGCGCCTTCGGGCGTCGACTTGATCAACACCGGCGTTTCAACCTCAATAAAATTTTGAGCGTCAAGATAGGCGCGGGTTTGCTGGGCCATTTTGTGGCGGAGCTGCAGGCTCTCGCGCACAGGGCTGCGGCGCAGATCCAGATAACGATATTTCATGCGGAGTTCATCCCCGCCGTCTGTGTCGTCTTCGATGGTGAATGGTGGAAGCTTGGCTGCATTAAGGACGGTCAGCCTGGCTACTTTTACCTCAACATCGCCCGTGGCGATCTTGTCGTTCTTCGATAAACGCTCCACCACAAGCCCTTCAACCTGGATGACGTATTCCCTGCCGAGGCTGCGGGCGCTTTCCAGCACCGACTGGTCGGTTTTGCCTTCTTCAAAGATCAGCTGCGTGATGCCGTACCGGTCGCGCAGGTCGACCCAAAGCACGCTGCCTTTGTCACGCACACGCTGGACCCAGCCCGAAAGTGTTGATGCTTTCCCGACATCTGAAATTCTCAGTTCACCGCAAGTATGAGTTCTTAACATGATAGAATTATTATTTTTACGACCGGATAGAATCGGCTCAGGATTTGATATTCAGGCTGATCCGGCCCGCCTCGCGTGAATACACCCCCGGCAGGCAGCCGCGAATTTAAATAATACTTTGTTCCAGACGTTATATCAATAAATGAAATTCTGAATGATATCGAGGTTTTTTCTTCTGATTCCGCTGTTGCTTTTGTCACTGGACCAACCCAAACTGGTCAAAACCAAACTCACCGATGACATTACGGCCTCCATTCCCAAAGGCTGGGTGCCGATGACCGACCTCGATTTCACCGAGCGTTACCCTTCCGTACGTGCGCCGCTGGCCGCATACACGAACGACGAGCGAAGCGCTGACTTCAGCGTGAACATATCCGCCACTCAATGGCCAGACGCCGACCTTGTGATCGCCCAGAAGTTTTTTAAGGCCAGCATCATGAACATGTTCGACAAGGTCCAATTTATCAGTGAGGGCATCCGCGAGGTGGGCGGAAAAAAATATGTCTACTTTGAATTTGAGTCGCGCGTGCATGGCAACAGGAACCAGGAGGGAAATGCCGACCCCGTCCTGGGATATACACATCAGCAATATCTGATCACGCCCAAGCGAACGCTGGTATTCACTTTCAACTGTCCGCGGCGGATACGCAACCAGTGGGAATCGACAGGACTCGCGATCATGAAGTCCCTGAAGGTAAATTAAGGCATATATTTGCGCGATCATCACATGATGGAACTATTCACGGACGAGTACTTTATGCGCGAGGCCCTCAAGGAAGCCGCGAAAGCGTTGGATATCGATGAAGTTCCGGTGGGTGCCGTGGTTGTTTGTCGCAACCGCATCATCGCCCGCGCCCACAACCAGACCGAGAAACTCACCGACGCCACTGCGCACGCCGAGATGCTGGCAGTCACTGCCGCCGCCAATCACCTGGGGTCCAAATATCTTGATGAATGCACGCTGTATGTGACGCTGGAGCCATGCGTGATGTGCGCCGGAGCCTTGCATTGGGTACAGCTGCAGAAGCTCGTCTTTGGTGCCTCCGACATCCAGCGCGGGTATTCGCTGGTGAAAAGTCCTTTGCTCCATCCGAAAACAGAGGTCGTCCGCGGCGTCAAGGCAGCCGAATCGAAAGAATTGATCGATAAATTCTTTAAAAACCTGAGAAATTGATCTGTTTTCGGACCTTTCAGCCGCAATCGGCCGACGTGCGAATTTTCTGATGTGCCTTAGGGTTGTATATTTGGCCTCTCTTTGAAAAAATGTTAAACCGTAAATTTATTTTTCATTATGGCTTTTACACTTCCTGCCCTTCCTTACGCGTCTAA
>DASPNN010000242.1:0-7093 GCA_035626495.1 Chryseosolibacter sp. | reverse complement strand
TGTACCAGTTATCGGAGTATCCGCCAAAAAATGCTTTGCTTCCGTTCCAAGAGACGGTGAGACTCACGTTAATGCGTCCGTTACGCGGGATCTTTACGTCGACGAATCCATT
This sequence comes from Chryseosolibacter sp., assembly GCA_035626495.1. Classification (GTDB taxonomy): domain Bacteria; phylum Bacteroidota; class Bacteroidia; order Cytophagales; family Cyclobacteriaceae; genus Chryseosolibacter. The sequence continues at coordinate 6,981 of DASPNN010000242.1, read as the reverse complement.
GTGATCCGTCCGTTCGTGCTGTTGTGTGGTTTTGCCATACCTTTCCCAATTGGTGATGTCGATGGCGACATCGGCGCCTGCCAGGGGTTTGCCATTGTTTCGGTCGACAACCTGGAACCGGTAGCCGTCGGGTGTCACAAATTCGAGCACAGCGATATCGGTTACCTGGATGCGCTCGTATCCGAATATCCATTCCGTTGTATCAGAGATTTCGGGATGCTCCGAGGCGATCATGATAAAATCCCCTTCGGCAAGACCGGGTACCGGAATTTCTGTGGAATGTTGCTGGTAATCGCCGAGGTTTTTCAGCGTTGATGACCACGCATGTTCACGGGGGAGGGTCCGAATCAGTGCAAATAACACAGAATCGTCTGCCCGGTTAAACGCGCGGGGGGAAAAATGACCAGGCAACCTGTAAAGGGAAAAGTAGAGCCTGTCGAGATTCATATACTCAACCAGCACACGCGATGGCTGATTGACAGGAATAGCCTGCTCCATCGTGATGGCTACTGTTTTTGTCAGGATGTGTTCTTTCACCGTGGCGCATCCCGCTGCGCCGTCGCCGGCGGGAAATCGTTTCAGTGCGCGGTCGCAAATCAATAACGCCTCACGCTTTTTGAATTGGTTGGATGTATCCTGGCCAGCGCGAAACGTGTTAGCTTCCTCAACAAGCCTCTTCGAGAGCTCGAGGTCGATCAGCGTCGACGCCGGGTGGCGCTGAAACTTTTGCCAGAGCGCAGCGAGCGCATTCCTGTAGACCAGCCCGTCGTCGGGAGAATCTGAGCGTTTTCTGACAAAATTCAGCCGTTCAAGCTCTATCTGGATATACGCCGCCGTATCCGTCCGCTGCTGATGAAGGCGGGCGAGCTCGTCGAAGATCTTCAGAGCTTGTAAATCCTTCGACAAGCTATCGCTTGTGTTTGTATCGGCGTTCCGGGCCGGGCCGGAGTTTCGCCAGCCGTAGTGGAGTGTGGGTTGCGCGGTATAAAAGTCGAGTGCATTGTTGGCGAGGAAGTCGAACAAGGTGGGTCTGTATTTTTTTGAATTTTCGGCGAGTGCCAGGATGTCGTCGAACGCTTCGAGCCGGGTAGCCTTCAGGTTATCGCCCGCGAGCGAGTTTTGGTAATGCCGGTCAATTTCAGCAAGCATCGCATTGGCGTCCCAGGTCCGGAAGTCGTCAGGGTTTGCCTTTTCGGAGGTCCTTGATCGCTCGAAGTATTTCCACGAATAGTGTTTGAAATACTGCCAGTACACATGCGCGAGCATAGCCTGGAGGACGTTTTGCAACGGAGGGTTGCTTTCGCTGATTTCCTTTTTGAACTTTTCAACAGCGACGAGCTCCGAATTTTCCTCGAGTATGACGGCGAACTTGGACTGGTACAGCAACGCCTTGGTGAGCTCGGTGATGTTGCCCTGCTTTTTGGCCGTGCTGTAAATGGTGTCGACTGCCTCTAATGCCGACTTGGGCAGGCCTTTGATTTCGTGCTTATAGACTTCACTCCATTGCTGGGTATAGAAGTCTTTTTGCGCCGTCGCCGTGAGGGCAGCGAGCAGGAAAGTGAACAGGATAAGAATTCTCATAAAAGCTTCGGTCTGCGGGTAGGATGCAGATCGAATGTGTTTTCCATAAAAGCTTTGGGTTCAATTCCTAATTCCTAATGTTCCTAATTTCTAATTTCGAATAATTTCATAATTGCTCCTTATTAGTGTCGGGAAGATGTTGCGATGGAGCGTCGTGTGGCACGACTTAGCTTTCGGTGGCGGCGGGATTTTGGGAATGGCCAGCGCGGCCCGCCTATGCAATGCTTCAGGCGGGCGCGCGGCCAGGTAAGCTGATGGCGTTACTGCGTGAATTTCATCTCGGAAGGCAATCGCTGCAATAAAAACTGCATTTCGCGTGCGGCGGCGGCGGACTGATCGAAGCTGAGGAACGTCGTGGCGCCGAGTGTTCCCCCCTCCATTTCCGGCTCGTCCTTGTACAGAGAGTCATGGGCTGCCGCCTCCGGAACTTTGTCCAGGTATGTTTTCGCTTTGTCATACTCTCCGAGCCAACAGTACGCCACAGCGCAATTGAGCAGCAAACCCTTCGTGGCTTTCTCTTCGAGCGTTTTGTCTTCGGTGGCCACTTTTTCCCACAGTGGAATCGCTTTGCGGAACACTTCATCCACCGCTTCCTTCGGCAAACGGTTTTTCTTGCTCAGCGCGCGGTATTTCAGATAGGTGTCGAAAATGTTCTCACGAATTTCATCCAGCTCCCCATAGGCTTTTCCTTTAACCGAGAAAAGGCTGACCTGCATGGTCTCGCGTGTTCCGTTGAACGCGAACAATAATGCCTGGCGCGCCTGGTCGGCAAGGCTATAGAGAACGAGTTTGTTTTTGTCCGCCAGCAACCGGTCGGTCGCCGGTTTCATCTCCTCGGGACGTTGCTCGTTGACGCGTTGTGTGCTCTTGTCGATGAACATGTCGCGTTTGGTCATCACCTTGTCGGTGCTTGCGTCTGCGAGCACTTTTTCCCAAACGACTGCCCCGGATTTGTCGGTCACGGCAACTTTGGCTGAAGTCCTGTAAGTGAATACGTCCTCGTGCGGGGCGAGCAGGTGCACGGGCTTGTCTGTGGTCGGACCCATCGTTACATCGCCTGTATGAAGCGTGACCACCCAATCTTCGCTGCCCAGCAAGCTTTCATTGATGAGCGAATAAAAAGAGCCGGGTATAACGAGGTGCTTCTTAATATCGTTGAGCACATATTGTTCCGTGCTCAGTGTAGTCATCAGCTCGGGCCGGTACTTTGTCACTTTATCGGGGGCGTTAAAGGACTTGTCTATTTCGTACTGGAACGTAAATGTTTTGGAGGAGCTTTTCTGGCTGAAGCACAAGCTCAGGTTGACGAGCGCGAGGCCCGCCAGCAATAGGATCTTTTTGATCATGGCAGTAAGTTGGTTTGGTACTATGGATTGATATACTTTTTAAGCATAAGACTTTCGCGATAGGCGGCGGGGTCCTGTTGCTTAACCCAGTCGTTGTATTCGAAAATGATCTTGGCGGCATCCTTCTTTTTGTAGCCTTCCTGTTCTGCGGCGATCTTATCGGCGAGTTCCTTGTGATCGGCAAATGTCTTGGTTCCGAATTTCTTAAATCCGAATCCTCCCATGGTGGCGAGGTCGCTGCCGATCGTTTCTTCACCTTTCTGGAGCCTGGCTCCACCGATTTCCATCGTCCCGGCCGACGAGCTGGATGTGTAAAAACCTTTGGTGAAGCGCACGGGGCCATCGATCAGCAACATAGACCAGTACTTGTTGTCAAATGAAACCGCATAGTCTTTCCGTACGATCTCGTAAGCGAAAACCAGGTCGTGAAACACGAAGTACTTGATATCTTTTTTGGCGATCTCGTATCCGGTCGCAATTTTCATGTCCTTTCCGCGTATGGGTTTCTTCAGGTCGCACAGGTCGATGATGCCTGAGTACAGGATCCGAAGCGGGAGGCTTTGCTTGGTGGAGTCCTTAAAAATGATCAGTCCATCGTAGAGTTCGCCGCGTTTGAATTTTTTATCAAAATCCGCCGGTTCGAACGTGAGATATTCCGCCCGGCTGGCTTCGGTGAAAACCTTTTGCCATTTCGGGGACAAGAGTACTGTATCCTGGGCAGATGCAACGTAGCATGAGCCAATGAGGAGCATGATGAAGGTTAGGTCTTTTGTTTTCATAGGTTCCAATGATAAGTTTTTTTTGAAAACGTAGGGTTTGGAAGTTGGTAGCTTTTAGCTTTTGGTTGTTAGCTTTTAGCTTTTGGTTGTTAGCTTTTAGCTGTTGGCTTTTGGGTGTTGGCTTTTGGGTGTTGGCTTTGGTTGTTAGCCTTTGGCTTTTGGCTGTTAGCTTTTAGCTGTTGGCTTTTAGCTGTTGGCTTTTGGGTGTTGGCTTTGGGTGTTGGCTTTTGGGTGTTAGCCTTTGGTTCTTGGCTTTTGGGTGTTAGCCTTTGGCTTTTGGCTTTTTGGGTGTTAGCTTATTAGGTTTTGGTAATTTTACATTGGCTGTTAGCCATTGCGTTGGTTGTTGCATCCGGAAAAAGGAACAGCACGGGCCGACGATCGTTTCACGGTCAGCAAGAACGGCACAATCGCCCGCGGGACCGCACAAATCTGTTCGCCACCGAACAACGTACACATGCGCAGTCCGTGAAAATCACGCCGAAACGCTGTTTTTAATTTCTGGCACTATTATTAATACTACATTTAGGAAATTATTCGGGGATGAAACAGTATTCGTTGGGAGAATTTGAAGAGGTAGTAATGTTGACGGTTGGCATTCTGTACAACGAGGCGTATGGGGTAGCTATCAAGAAAGACATTGAAAAGCGGTTGTCGCGCAGCGTGAGTGTCGGTGCGCTTCAAACAGCGTTGAAACGACTCGAAGACAAGGGCTATCTCAAGTCGCACGAAGGTGAACAAACGCAGGAACGCGCCGGCAGGCCGAAGCGCTATTTTGTCATTACTGCCCTGGGGAGACGCGCGCTCGAAACGACCAAGCAGACACGCGATTCCCTCTGGAAAGCAATGCCCAGAGTGGCGCTTAATCCAAAGTTCAACGACTGACCTATGAAAAAGCCCCCTCATATTTTTCTCCGTTTCTTCCGCTGGTTCTGCGACCCTGCACTCCTCCACTATATCGAGGGCGACCTGATGGAACTGTACAACGAACGGGTGGGGGAAAAAGGGAAGCGCAAAGCGGATCTGTATTTCGTCCTGGACGTGGTGCTGCTTTTCAGACCCGGCATTATCAAATCATTTTCAGAGTCACCATTCTCAAACAACCATCTTATGCTCAAAAGTTATTTCACGATCGGGTGGCGGAACCTGATGCGCAACAAAGGATTTTCCTTGATCAACGTTGGCGGGCTGGCGATCGGCATGGCGGTGGCCATACTGATCGGGTTGTGGGTCTACGATGAGGTGTCGTACGACAAAGGCTTCGCCAACTATCGTCGCATCGCGCGTGTGATGCAAAACCAGGTTTTCGACGGCATTGTTGAAACCTGGGGCAGCCAGGCCATGCAACTCGGTCCGGAGCTGCGCAACAACTACGGCAATCATTTTGAGCACGTGGTGATCGGTACTTTTCCCGGAGACCACAAGTTGGGCTTCGGCGACAAAACAGTGTCGATGCGGGGCAGCTTTATGGAGCCCGGCATCGCCGACATGCTCTCGCTGAACATGATCCAGGGGTCGCGTTCGGGACTGAAAGGTATCAACGGTGTGATGCTCTCGGAAAAAGCGGCGCGGGCGCTGTTCGGATACGAGGACCCGCTGAACAAGCTCATTCGCGTCGACCTGGAGTTTGACGTAGTGGTGACCGGCGTGTACGAAGACCTGCCCGACAACTGTTCTTTTGCCGGCCACGATGTGATCCTCGCCTGGCAGATTCTCGCCCCCGCTATGGAGCAACGGGTGGGCTGGGGCAACAGCTGGTTTCAGTGCTTTGTGCAGCTGCGCGATGGCGCCGATATCAACGCGGCTTCTCTCGCCATCAGGGACGCCAAACTAAAACGCATTGCCGCCGAAGGCGAAACGCGTTACAAACCTGAACTATTTCTCCACCCGATGAGCCGGTGGCGCCTGTACAGTGATTTCGAAAACGGCGTGAACACCGGCGGACAAATCCGGTACGTCGCCATATTCACCCTGATCGGGAGTATAGTCCTTTTCCTGGCGTGCATCAACTTCATGAACCTCAGCACCGCGCGGTCGGAGAAGAGGGCCAAGGAGGTCGGTGTCCGCAAGTCGATCGGCTCGTTGCGCTCGCACCTGGTAACACAGTTTTTTTCAGAATCGATCCTGGTGGCCATGCTCGCTTTTGTATTCGCCCTCATCGTCGTTCAACTTTCGATGCCGTGGTTCAACGCGATCACGGGAAAAGATCTCTCCATCCCCTGGAGTTCTTTTGCTTTTCTCGGCGCCTGCCTCGGGATCATTATAGTCACAGGCCTGTTATCCGGAATTTATCCTGCGTGGCTTCTGTCTTCTTTTCAACCCGCCACGGTGCTGAAAGGAACATTCCGGTCGCGACGGGGTGCTTTTTTACCGCGCAAAGTGCTTGTGGTCGTGCAGTTTTCCATATCGATCACGTTGATCGTAAGCACGGTGGTTATCTTCCGGCAGCTGATATTTGCGCAAAGCCGGCCAGTAGGCTACCAGATCACCGGCGTGGTCTCGGTCCCGATCCGCGACGGTGTGATGATGAAACATTACGAGTCGCTGCGCAACGACCTCCTCAGGTCGGGTGTGGTTGACGAAGTTGCCGCCACCGAGACTGCAGTCACGGCGACCTTCACGACAAACAGCGGATTCACCTGGAATGGCAAGGATCCAAACCGCATCGATGAGTTTGTCACTACAGGAGTCACCCACGAGTTCGGCAAAACGATCGGCTGGACGATAAAGGAAGGCCGCGATTTCTCCAGAGCAATCGCCAGCGATACGTCCGCGTTCATCATCAACGAAGCTGCGGCCAGGTACCTCGGCATTGCCAACCCGCTGGGAGAGACAATGAAGTGGGGCTCCAACGGAGAGTGGAGGATCATCGGCATCGTCGAAAACATGGTCACGCAGTCACCCTACAATGCCGTCAGGCCGATGATCTTCTTCCTGGAATCGAACCGCATTGCATGGATTCAATTCAACCAGGTCAACCTGAAACTCAGCCCTTCCGCCGACGCGGTTGCCGCCATGGAAAAAGTAAAACATGTGTTCAGGAAATATGATCCCGAAAACGCGTTCGAATATTATTTTGCTGACCAGGAATTCGGCAAGAAGTTCGAGGACGAAAAACGGATTGCAAACCTAGCGCTTGTGTCAACGACGCTGGCGATCTTCATCAGTTGCCTCGGTTTGTTCGGACTCGCCTCGTTCGTCGCGGCTCAACGGACCAAAGAGATCGGTATCCGGAAAATACACGGCGCGTCGGTCGCACAGCTTTGGCAATTGTT
>DASPNN010000241.1:0-3656 GCA_035626495.1 Chryseosolibacter sp. | reverse complement strand
CATCAAAACTGCAAAACTTCCGCGCGATTCCCGGCGAAGCCAATTCGTTACCAGACGACCGGGTCCAGGTGATTCACCGCGATCAGCAGGGCATTTTGTGGGTAGGCACCGAAAACGGGTTAGCTGCCTTTAACGGTGTCGACCGCTGGAAACGGTTCGCAAGACCTGAATATCCCAGTGCGCTGCTCGGAAGCAATGTGCAGGGTCAGGCCTTCGTCGAAGCCCCCAACGGCACGATCTGGATCGGAACCTGGTTTGGGCTGAACCGGATTACGCCAGACCGGCAAAACGTTTCATACTTTACCGCCGATACAACCGGTAGAGGTCTTTCGAGCGAGCATGTCATCTCGCTCTGTCTTGACACCGCCCGGAACCTCATGTGGATCGGCACCTTCGGTGGAGGGCTCAACCGTCTCGACATCGCCTCGGGCGCTATTACGCAGTTTACAGAAGATGACGGTCTGGCGAACAATACCATATATTCTATCAAACCCGACAACGAAGGGAATCTCTGGCTGAGTACCACCAATGGACTTTCGAAGTTTGATCCTCTCAGCGGAAGGTTCAGGAACTACGATGCAACCGAGGGGCTACAGGGCAACGAATTCTATTGGGGTGCCGGCGCCAGAACGAGTGATGGTAAATTGTTATTCGGAGGCGTTAACGGATTGACTTTTTTTGACCCTTCGGAGATCCGGGACAACCTAAAAGTACCACCTGTTGTCATCACAAGCTTTGAAATATTCAATAAGCCGGTCGGTGTGGGTCCCGGCTCTGTTCTTGCTGAAAACATTAATTTCATGCCTGAGCTTATTCTTAATTATGATCAGAATGTTCTGACGTTTGAATATTCCGCGCTGAATTACGACGCGCCGGAAAAAAACAGCTACGCATATTACCTCGAGAATTTCGACAGGGATTGGAACTTTGTCGGCGGCAAACGCAACGTTTCGTATACAAATCTCAATCCGGGTCACTATGTCCTGCGCGTACGCGGCTCCAATAATGACGGGGTATGGAATGAACAGGGAATAGCGCTCACCATCGTCGTCGTGCCGCCGTTCTGGAAAACCTGGTGGTTCTACACCATGGCGACCATCTTTGCCCTTGGGGTGGTTTCTGGAATTATCAAGCTACGGTTGCAGAGCGTGCGCCGCGATAAGGAGCGCGTGCGCAAAACACTCCAGGAAGCACTCGATAAAGCTCACGCGGAGCTCGACAGGGAAAGGCAGGCGGTCATTGATGAGCAGAACAAAAACTTCGAGCGCAATTGGATTGATCAATCCATGTCGATCGCAAGCGAGATCCTCAGCAAGAACAAAAGCAATGTGAACGCGCTTTGCAACCGGATCCTGTCGGCCTTGCTGAAACGATGCGAGGTTGTGGCAGGGGCGATTTACATTTACGATGAAGAGAACGACGAACTTGGCAGACATGCCAACGTTGGGTTCACGAACGCCCGCGCTTCTGTTCCTGCAGGGTCCGGGCAAATCGGAGAGTGTTTTCGGAAGAAGACTCTCATTGCGATCGACAATCTTCCGGCTGGCTATTTCCCGGTCACGTCCGGTCTGGGCGAAGCGGTTCCAAAGTCGCTGCTGCTTGTTCCACTCCAGTTCGAAGATAATTGCATCGGCGTGATCGAATTGGCGTCGTTCGGTGAAATTCCAACCTACCGAAGGCTATTTATCGAATCGATGGCCGCGCAGCTGACCGCGACCATTCATACAACGCAGGTCTCTGAAAGAACGGCGCGCTTACTCGAAGAATCCCGCATTCAGACTGAGGAGCTCAGGGTCAGAGAAGAAGAGCTCAGGCAAAACCTCGAAGAAATGCAGGCGATCCAGGAAGACTATTCCCGAAAAGCCACCGATTATGAGGCCATGATTGCGGAGCTGCGGGGTCGTGTACTGGGAAAAGTGTCGTAACCTGCAACTGCGTTCAAAATGCCGCTTCGACATTATTGTACGGCCCGCAACGGCGTGCGTCGATGAAAAATTTGTTTTATATTGGTCGCAAACTAGCCGAAGAAGAAAGACTAATGTTAGACCAAACCCAGCTTGAACACTTTCGAAATCTTGTGTCTCTGATTGCCGCCGATGGCAAGATCGATGAGGTGGAGAAGGTGGCCCTCTCCAAAATCGCCTACCAGCATGGCATCCCGCTCGAACGGTTCAATATCATGCTCAAGAAAGCCCACGAATATCAGTACCTGATCCCGCAGAACCAGAAAGAGCGCGAAAAGCAATTGCAACAGATGATCGAGGTTGCCAAGCTCGATGGGGAATTTTGCAAAGCCGAGCTTGAACTCATCATCATGGTGGGGGAGAAACTCGGCTTCACCAGACAGGAACTTGACCAGATCATTGCTGCACACAGCTAATCCAAACATTCATCCAACACATTATGAGGAAACTGGTGATTGCCGTCGTGATCGGGATGACAGGATGTGCGCCGAAAGAAACTACAACAGCCACGGTTGAACAGGTGACCACCATCGCTTTTGGATCCTGCGGACATCAAAACGATCCGCAGCCGGTCATCGACCAGGTTGCCCTCTTGAAACCGGACCTGTTCATTTACCTGGGTGACAACATCTACAGCGACACCTACAGCATGGACACGCTGCGCGAGAACTACCGCATCCTCGCTGCCCGGCCCGAGTTCCAGAGATTGAAAGGAGCGACGAAACTGATGGCTACCTGGGACGATCACGATTTCGGCTGGAATGATTCCGGAAGACACTACCCTTTTAAAGCAGAGTCGAAAGAAATTTTCCTTGATTTTTTTCCTGTGGAAGACTCCGCGATCCACACACACCCTGGCATATACCACAGCAGGATATTCAAGGGCGACAAGACGCTGCAGATAATCATGCTCGACCTGCGCACGTTTCGCGACAAGCTCTTGCCGCATAAGTCGTACCGGGCGGGCGATCCGCGGTTTGACTACGGGCTCGATTATGATCCGTATGACAGCACCAACACCGATTCGACCATGCTGGGAGAAGCCCAATGGGCGTGGCTTGAAGATCAGCTTCGTACTCCGGCGGATCTGCGCATAATCGGATCCAGCACGCAATTCGGGATCACATACAACGGGTACGAGGCGTGGGCGAATTTCCCCCATGAGCAGAAACGGATGCTCGATCTGATCCGGAAAACACGCGCAAGTGGCGTCCTCTTTATCTCCGGCGACGTACATTATGCGGAAGTATCGCGTCTTATGCGGGCGGGATTGTATCCGATCTACGACGTTACTTCGAGTGGAATCACATCGCGCTGGGACTTCGCTACGCCGAATGATAATCGCATTGACGGGCCAGTGATGGAAAATCATTTCGGGTTGCTGATGATCGATTGGAACGGGGAAGATCCAATGATCACGATGCAAATCCGCGACGTCACGGGCAAGACAAGGATCGACCGGTCGATCAGACTGAGTGAAATTCAGTTCCGCTGACATTCCCCGGCTTGAAGGGCTCCGACTGTTTTCCTATATTGGACGATGCGAACCCTTCACGAAGCTGACTACATTGTCTTTCTTGTGTATTTTGTCCTGGTCGCCGGCTACGGCATTTATATTTACAACCGCAAAAAGGCCGCCGCTACCGATTCAAAAGACTTTTTCCTTGCTGAAGGCTCACTTACCTGGTGGGC
>DASPNN010000240.1:0-4643 GCA_035626495.1 Chryseosolibacter sp. | reverse complement strand
ATATTCGTATGCCGACAGTCGTCTCTTGTCATTATGCGCTTTGTTTTTAATGACGTTTCTCAGTATCTCAAAAGCCGGATTTTCACCCGCATCGAAAACGATTTCCTGGAGGCGCGTCACCTCTTCTTCCAGCTGGAAATTGATGACTTGCTGAACACCTGCAATGACTTTTTTTGCGCGGGTTTTATAGCCGAGGTAGGAAGCCACGATCGAGTCCACCGATACCGACGCCTTCAATGTAAAGTTTCCGTCAAAATCGGTAGTTGTACCAATTGTGGTTCCCTGGAAAATAACATTGGCAAATGGGATCGGGTCTCCGGAGTTTGAGTCCATCACCTTCCCCTTTACGATCGTTTGCGCTTGAGCAACAAATGCCAAAAATAGAAAAAGGGCTGCAAGAAAATGTTTCGGTCCGAAACGTTTAGGAATCGCGGTCAGCACAACGTGGTTTTGAGTCAAAGTTAAAGAATATTAACCAGGAAACAGGGAAACAGGTTTCATCAGACAGTAATATTTATCTGCTCTTTCCTGCCGAGGAACCTCGGTGAGGTTTTGAAAATATAAAGGTCAAGGACGGCTTTTGTTCGGGCGAAGTATTCGCGAATGCGCACCCTCAAAGACTGTTCAATGGCGGGCTCATCGGCCACCATGGCTACGGCATCGATATTGTAATAATGACTTATGAACAAGGCTCGATAGCTGTGAAATGGCTGAGTAATAATAGTGATCTTATCCTGACCGAAGATCTTTTTGCTCCTGACCACAGAATCCAGCGTGCGCAGTCCGGCGTAGTCAAGCGTGATCGCGTTTTCCGGAACACCTGCCTTGATCAATGCCTTGCGCATCTCCCACGGTTCGTTATAATACATGGTACGATTATCGCCGCTGAGAATAAAATGATTGACCTTGCCAAGCCTGTAAAGTAAGGCGGCGGTTTCAATTCTTTTTTCAAAATAAGGGTTTGGTGCGCCGCCGGCCATTTTGTGGCTTGTTCCTAAAACCAGCGCAACGCGGTGATCCGGGAGCTTGGACAGATCTGAAAAAACTTTTTCCTCGGTGCTTTTCACGATCCAGACGTTGCAGATGCACAATAGTACGACCAGCAGCAGGAAAAAAGCCACAACGATCCTTTTCGTCCAACGCATAACTATAGACATGAAGCCGGGTCAAATCTACTGAATTGTTCGCAAAAACTCCCGCTCAACGATATCGCACCGTTTAACCATTTTGCGGTACCAGTTGAGCTTGATTTTTTCTTTTTCTTCATTGTTTAGCCCGATATTGGTCATAGACGCGCGCAGCTTGTCCATTATTGTGTTCAAGCATATCGCAACACTTACCGAGATATTCAGGCTTTCCGTGAACCCATACATTGGAATACGGATCTTTTCGTCGCAATGTTCCAAAGCAAAATCCGAGGCACCCCGCAGCTCGTTGCCGAATACAATCGCGAGCCTGCCTTGATCAACGGCAATATCTCCTATCGGCTTGCCGTCTTCGGACGGATCGGCTAGTAGAATCCGGTAGCCTGCACCACGAAGCCTGTCGAAACACGCGGCTGTATTATTCGCCCCCTTGGTGCCATACCGTTCGAGGTTCAACCACTTGTTCGACCCTTTCAATACCCTAACGTTTACATGGTATTTGGCAGTATTTTCAACGATGTGAATATCCTGTAATCCCATACATTCACAGGTTCTCACTACGGCGCTGGCATTCTGCGATTGATAAATGTCTTCGAGAACGACCGTAATGTAGCGTGTACGCTTTTCAAGGACCTTATCGACGAAGGACCGCTTGTGATCCGATACAAATTGTTCGAGGTGTTTGAACAGCAGGGTGTCCTGGACAGTCATACGTTAGTTTTTTGAAAACGCATTTTTGCGGATCCACTCTTCGATCAGGGCAACTCCCTCTGCATGGATCTGTTCCCGGCCGATTTCGGGCATCGCGATCGCAGGGTCCGTGGTCCGCATTCTGAAGATCACGATTGAATGATCGGGATCACCCGGCTTGATATCAAACTGCAGATCTCCCGCGCCGCGCCCGGCCGCTACAGGAGCTTTGAAAACACCCAGATGGGAAGGATCCGTTTCAAAGATATCCAAAAAAAGTCCGGATGTATTTGCCGGTCCGGAACGGGAATGGCAGTGACCGCAGTTCGCATCCAGGTAAGCCCGAGCGCGGTCGTTGAGCGAGCCGGAAGCCGGCTTATCCCATACTGCGAGTGCTGGAACAACGGCGGGCAATCCCATCAAAAGCCTGGCTTCCGCCCAATGTTCCAATTGATTCCTTTTTCCGGTCGGGTATTCAAACACGCCATTCAACTGACGAGCATTCACGCCGATTGGCACCATACGTCCATTGGCTGTGTGACACCCTTTGCACTGATTTTTATTGGGGATCACATAAGGCGACCGTATTTTTTTTCCTGTACCGCTAATGTACTCAACCGAGATGGTCTCTCCCGCCGCATCATAGTAAGCCTCTGTTTGGTCCTCATTCCATACGTACGGATATGGTTGCCAGCCGGACGCCTCCCTGACCAGCAACCGCGTTTCCAAAATTCTGCGGCCTTTTGCAGGATTTCGAAAATCTGTCGGATAATAGAAATTTTTGATCAGTATAGTACCTTCCGGAAACTCGAATGCACCGGAGTCATGATAGGTGGCTGATCGACCTTCGGGAAGTTTTACAAATCGAAGCTTCTCCGCGTAATTGCTGAACAACGGAGTATTAACATTGTAAGGAATCACGGACGGTGCAGGATTCAACGCGGCGAGATCGCCGATAAAGAACCCGTACTCTGATAATTTTTCTTTACGAACAAAGCTGTTGTGTTGTTCAGAAAAACTCAACAATCCAACGGTCACCAAAATCAAACACACCAGCGTCCTCATAGTCTATTTTGCAGATAGTACCACCGCCGGTATCGGTAATTGCTCGCATGTATACCGGGAAATATCAAATGACTTGCCGCGAAACTTGTTGCCCGCATCGATGTTGACAAATGTCGCGTTCTGATTGTTTTTGAAGCAGATCTTCCGATCGGGGTTGCGTGGATCTTCGATCCCGTCATACAGAATGTGCGGAACTTTCCTGCCAAAACGCAACTTGAATCGAAACATCTGTCCCATGCGCCCCTTGCCAGTAGCGCGAACGTTAGGCCGTTCATAGTAATTATCATGAATAAAAATGTCTGATGGAAACGGCTTGTAGGATTTGTCATTGATCGGGTTTTCAGTCATGTAATAACTGACGATCGCAGTACCTGCTGAAATGTTATTGATAATCCTGTTTTCAAACGCCTCCACGTGGCGGGTTGCCAGGATCATCAGCCCGGTGCCCTGGGGGACTTTAGCGACGGTGTTGCCCTCGGGAGCAAAATTCACGTGGTTGTTATCGTGAATGTAGTTTCGGAAAATCCGAACGTATCCTCCCTCTTTTTGAATCAGGTCGGGCAGGTCAAAAACCAGTATCCCTCCTGTGTTATTGTACGCTTCATTATCGTGAACGTCGGCATACAATGAGTTTTCGATTTCTATCCCGGCTACGTTTTCATACGCTTTTGAGTCTCGGACGATGATATTTTTCGACTGGCCGACATATATCCCTGCATCGCTTGCGCCAATGGCAGTGCACTGGTCAATCAGGACGTTTGTGCACTGTACAGGGTACAGGCCGTAACCTCCGTTGTCCTTTCGTGCACCACGCGTCCATTCGGCCTTTACATTCAGAAATGTGATGCCTTCGACCAGCTGCGCCTTTATGCCATCGCCTTTCGCATCTTGTACCGTAAGGTCTTTGATTGTAATGTTTTTCGAATTGGTGATCTTAAGACCTTCCGCACCTGATATCTGGCCTGTAAAATTCAAAATTGTTTTGTCAGTGCCGGCGCCGGCGATAATGACGTTCTTTTTATCGTCCATCCACAGGCTGCCATCGAGTTTGAATGTGCCGGCCGGGAGCTGGATTGTCGAGCCGTCCTGTGCCTCAATGAAATCAGTCTGAAACTGTTTCTGAAAATTTTTTTGAGCGTCTGCAGTCAGGCCGGAAACGCAAAACAGGCAACCAATGATGAATCGTTTCATAGCAGTGCGTATAAGAAAGTTAATATATTTTATCGATAAATTAATCTGCGGATATAGCCGTTCAGACCTGGCTTGGATCCGACGGGTTGATGGCATTGTGACGCAATCTCATCCTCCTTGGGGCAGTAATTCGTCCCGCCGTTTATGGGACCAAGCGGCCATAGATTAACCTAAAAGAAGTATGCCCGCCGATCTAAGCTGGGATAATCCCATCCAGCGTGGCTTAATTTGTACAGGAAGTATGGAGGTGATGGAATTTCGGTCAGTTGCGCTTGCTTAATTCGTCACGGATTTTCGCCGCACGTTCGTAATCTTCCTTATCGATGGCATCCTTCAGCAAGTCATTAAGCTTTTCGACCGAATAATTTTTGAAATCGTCTTTGCGCACAGATTCCTTCTTCGTTTTGACTTTGGCCTCGGCTTTCGGTTCCGTTTTTTCCTCTTCGGCCTCGTCGGTGAGAACGATGCCAGCTTCGGCCAGGATTGTTTCGTAGGTATAGATTGGGGAATCGAATCGCAAGCCGATTGCGATTGCGTCGGAAGGACGGGCGT
>DASPNN010000239.1:0-12983 GCA_035626495.1 Chryseosolibacter sp. | reverse complement strand
GACAGCGCTGTGGCTTGCAATTAGCATCAATAGGAACAGGAGGGGCTTCATCATCGAAGGCAGTTCACTATAAAGATAACGGATTTTTCCGATTGGCGGCGTCGCAAGACGCTATGCTCACAACTCCTTAAATGAGCGCGCCATCTTTTCGAAGCTGCCGCGATAGGTTCCTTTTTTAACGCGGAAGGTCCAGGCCATGATCATGTAGAGCGTTTCTTTTCCTTCGATAAACGTGAGGAAGTAAGTGATGGGCGCCGGAACTCCCTCGACGTTAGCGTCAATTTCGACGGAGGTCGCAGCAAGGCCGTTGATGTCGAAGCTTTTGATTTCGGTTTTGGAGATCACTTCCATACCTGAAGAGGTCAGCTGCACCTGGGTATCACAATAGTTATCAACGGCAGACCGCGAGCTGTCGTAAGCATCTACGTTTTTATAGGCTTCAATGAATTCCTGTTTGTTCTCGTCGATGACAATCACGTAGGTTGTCTTGAAAATATTCTGAAATTGCAAGGACGCCTCCTCGTTCAACGCGGTGGTCTTCGTCATATACTTTGGCACCGCCAGGCTGTACTGATCATTGACGGAAACGGGTTCCAGCTCAACCGGTTCCCCGGGCTTGTCGTCTTTCAACATGTTGACGCAAGAGATGAGGGTGAATGAGAAGGCGATGATTTGCGAGGACAGGAAATATCTCATAATGCTGACAATTTTGGTGCAATCTGCCGATCACAGCGGACGATTCAAAATCGAATTCAGTCAATATATTACAACACCACCCAACACCCGAAAACAAAAGCTAACACGCGAAGGCCAACCACAAAGCGGCAGCCCGCGGGTCACCATCTCGGCCGGATGCCGGGCGCGTAAGGGAATTCCAGATCCTGGAAATACTTGAGCGTTTTGTCAGGCCTTTCCACGCCGATGGGAATTTCTTTTTTTGAAAACTGCTGAAAATAAAGCAGACATGCGTCGCGCCACCATTGCGCTTCCTGGTGTTGTATCTTTAAAAGACTTGCAACATGAGCGAATCTTTCGGGATCGACTGAGCCGCGCAACGATTCCCATTGTTGTTGCATCCATGCCACGGAATCCACCCCTTGCTGATATGCGTAGCAAAGTTCATCCCACAGGGGTCGGCCCGACGCCATTTTGAAATCCCAGGATACGTGATGGAACCACAGCAGGTCTTGCTCCGGACAATTTGCGGGAGCGCTGTACTTTGCCTGCACGCTCGGGTGATATTGACCTATGGCGTTGCTTCCGGTCCGCGTTCGGTCGAAGCCGATTCCCTCGTCGTCGGCGCGGTGATAGTAGACGGATGTCCAGTCGGCGCGCTCTTTGTCTTTGATCCAGGGGGCGGGTCCGTAGTGGTGGCTCCAGCCCATGATGTGATGAAGGCCCAGCGGCGTCATGTACTTTACGGTAATTTCGCGCGAAGCCAGCATCATCCTTTTCAAGGTAGCAACGACGTTCGACTCATTGTTGAACGTTAACGCGATCCACTCTTCAGCAATTCTTCCGGGAGACAGCTGATGGTCCCACGCCAGTCTGCCGAATGCATACCAGTTTGCTTGTGCGATCGGGTGGCCACACCAGTTTCGGTCGTTGCCGATGTTTGCAACGCCTGCCATACCAGTCAGCGTGTGCCCATGCAGCGTGCCGTCCACCACGGATGAAACCAGGGATCCATTGCCGTTAACAAACGTGTCCGAGTCGAGGCATTCTTTGAACAAGGGTGCCTGATAGAACAAATGCGTCGCGAATCCGAGATACTCCTGGGTGATCTGGAACTCGGGCATGATCGATGTCGAGGGCATCGCGCCGAACAAGGGGTGAAACGGTTCTCGTGGCTGGAAGTCGAGTGGGCCGTTCTTTACCTGGATCATCACATTAGGCAAGAATTTACCATCGAGGGGTTTAAACTCGTTATACGCTTGCTTGGTGCGGTCTTCCGGCACGTTATGATCGTAGACAAATGCCCGCCACATGACAATTCCACCATGTGGTTGCAATGCTTCGGCAAGCATGTTGGCACCTTCCGCATGTGATCGACCGTAATTATGGGGGCCGGGTTGTCCTTCGGAGTTTGCCTTCACGGTGAATCCGCCGAAGTCGGGAATATAGGAGTAGATTTCTTCTATTTTATTCTTCCACCACGTGCGCACTTCGGCATTGAGCGGATCTGCGGTCGATAATTTTCCAATTTCGACGGGCGCGCTGAATCGTGCTGTGAGGTAAACTTTGATGCCGTAGGGGCGAAATACGTTGGCCAGCGCGGCCACTTTTTCAAGATATTGCGGGGTGAGTATGAGCGCATTGGCGTTGACGTTTGTAAGTACTGTTGCATTAATCCCGATGGAGGCGTTTGCCCGGGCATAATCGGTATAGCGTGGGTCAAGGTAGCCGGGGAGCTTATGCCAATCCCAGAGGGAGAAGCCCGCGTATCCGCGTTCGACGGTGCGGTCAAGATTATCCCAGTGATTCAGGATCCTGACCCGGGTGCGCGGCGCGCTCAGGGTTTCCGAAATCGGCTGATGGGTTTGCATCAGGCGAAACAGGTGGAACACGCCGTATAACATTCCTGCGTCTGATTGGGAAACAACGATCACAGCTTCGTTGCCGTTCACTGCGCCGCGGGTGATCAGGAAGCCGTCCGCCGGGATACCTTTGAGTTTTTCTTTCCAGCGGCTGAGCCCGGGGGAATCGGTTGTTCCGACGATCAGCAGGAATCTTGCGGAGGCGGTCTTCAGCTCGGGGATGTCGCCATCCAGGAGGAGGGGCAGTGCCCGGCGCAGCTCGACCCGAGCGGCGTTTGCGGAAGGTGATTCGGCAATCACGGTCCAACCCCGGATCATTTTCCTGTAAGTTGCCAGCATGCGCGAATCAGAAACTGTCCGGTATTTCAGCCACAGGTCATAGCCGTCATCCGCTCTGGCAGTAGACAGTAACATGGAACACGCAATCAGCAGAACGATCTTCATTCGAATTGACATAGTAGCTCATTTTTGACGCATGGTCGACTCGCGGATGATCAGGTCGTGCCGGAGCACGACGCTGTTAAGGTTGGCGGCGGGTAAGTTGTTAATTGTGTTGAGGAGGGTGGTCGCCGCGATTTCCCCCATTTCGTGTCCGGGATAGTGGATGGTTGTCAAGTTGGGTTCGATCACGCGCGAAATCGGATCGTTGTTAAATCCGGCCACAGCGATTTGCGCGGGTATTTGAATTCCTTCCTGTTTCAGGATGCGCATGCAAGCGACAGCGGTCGTGTCGTTGGAGGTGAAGATGGCGTCGGGCATCGGGTTCATAGCCAGAATTTGGCGCGCCGCATTGATACCTGCCGGCTCGGTAAGGTCGTTGTGCAGGATGAGGGAGTCATCCAGAGGCAGCCCCAGTTCGGTGAGTGCCTGTTTGTAACCTTTGAGACGGTCAGCATATACGTTGCGTTTAAGGTTCCCCGCGATGTGAACAATCCTGCGGCATCCCTGGTCAAGCAGGTGGCTGGTGACATCGTATCCTGCGCGGGTGTTGTCGATGGTCACGGAAGTGGATTTGGAATTTTCGGCCACGCGGTCAAAGAAAATAATCGGGATTCCCTTTTTGAGGAAGATGTCAAAATGCTTCAAGTCCGTGGTGTCATAGGCAAGGGAAACGAGGAGTCCGTCGACGCGGCTATTAAACATGGTGCTGGAGCCTGTGATTTCCTTTTTTACGGATTCCTGTGATTGGCTGATGATCAGGTTGTAGCCGCGCATATTGGCGACCTTCTCCATCCCGGCAATCACAGTGGACATGAAATAGCTGTTGAGCCGGGGTATGATCACGCCGATGGTATTGGTTTTGCGGGTGCGCAGGTTGCGCGCGAACATATTGTGCTGGTAGCCCATGCGTTGGGCGGCATCGATGATTTTCTTTTTCGTGTCCTTGTTGATGCCTGGGTGGTCTTTCAATCCGCGGCTGACCGTTGCCGGAGAGAGTTGCAGCAACTTGGCGATATCGTAGATGGTCACTTCTTTGTCGAGCTTCATTTTCCTCCTTTAGTCTGGTTGGCGACGAACCGGATCACCGAGCCATCCGGATTTGTGCCGAACATCATTCAATATCCAAATCCTTGTTCAATTTCCGCGTTTTGCGCGGTTTTATTGAATAAAGAAACACAAATATGGTAATCGGTATCAATAGCAAAACACTGTAAAAATGGCTTTTAGGTCCATAATTTCAAATTGAATAGACAATAAATATTGCAATCGGTTGCAAAAATTTATCAAATCCACCATATTCGGTGCATCAAAGCGCAGTTAGCCCTCGCAAATGCTTTGGCGGAGCCCCAAAAACGCGGATCTACTTACCTAAATAATACTCTATGAAAAATCAACCTCTACTCATTTTGCCACTCCGCGCGCGACACCGGTGTAACAGAGCATTGCCCTACGTGCTGTCCATGCTTCTCACCGCCGCGATCGCTCACGCACAAGCACCCGTCAGCGGAAGAGTCACCGACGAAAACGGTGCAGCCATGCCGGGGGTAAACGTGATTGTCAAAAACACGACAACCGGCACAACCACGGATTCCGATGGCGTCTATACACTCAATGTCGGATCCAACGACGCGGTTCTCGTTTTCTCCTTCATCGGTTATGCTACCCGTGAGGTCATCGTCGGCGCTCAATCCAGACTGGACATCATCCTCACACCCAGTGTGCAGTCCCTGAACGAGGTCGTGGTAGTCGGGTATGGCACCCAGCAAAAAAGTGACATTACCGGCGCCCTCGTTCGCGTGGACGAGAATGCCTTGAAGGAAGTTCCGGTAGCCAATGTATCACAGGCCCTTCAAGGTCGGGCCGCGGGTGTCGAAATCAATATGAACTCCTCCAGACCCGGTGCAGGCGCCCAAATACGGATCCGCGGCAGCAGGTCGCTGACAGGATCCAACGACCCGCTGATCGTCCTGGATGGTATTCCATTCAATGGGACCATCAACGACATCAACCCAAGTGACGTCAGTTCCATAGATATTCTCAAGGATGCATCGGCCACCGCCATTTATGGCTCCAGAGGATCCAACGGCGTGATCCTGATTTCCACGCGGCGCGGCACTGAAGGCAAGACCCAACTTTTTTACGACGGGTACCACGGCTTCAGCGCCGCACTTGGAAAATACAGACTTTATAATGGTGAGGAATTCGATGCTTTCCGCTCGGCAGCGCAGGCCGCTGGGGCATCATACCAGCCCACCGCCGACGAGCAGGCGAACCTTGCGGCTGGCAAGCAAACAGACTGGCAGGATGAAATGTATAAGACAGGGTATATCACCAATCATTCGATCGGGGCCTCCGGCGGAACGGACCGGACCAGATATCTGGTTTCGGCCGGATACTTTAAGCAAACAACTGTGCTGCCCGGCCAGGCGTTCAGCCGATACTCGATCAATGCGAATGTCGACCAGAAGATCGGCGAGCGAATTAGCATTGGTCTCAACACGATGAATGCTATGAATGTCCAGGATGGAGAGAACGCCAACTTCATGTTCCAGCTTCTCACTTTGAGTCCTTTATACAACGCGCGCAACCCGGATGGGTCGATTTATGAATTTCCGGGTGTAGGAAGTGTCGACCCGAATACTCGAAACCCGCTGCTCGTCTACCGCGATGATAACTGGAAACAACAGCGACGAAGGTTGCGCACCTTTAACAGCCTCTATGGAGAGGTGAAGCTTGTCGATGGTTTGAAGTACAGGCTCAACCTCGGGCTTGACCTTTTCCAGGACAACTACGGCCACTATTTCGGATCACATACACCCTTTCAGAACGGAAGCACGAACGTTGCCGAAGTGCAAAATACCAACACCTGGAGCTACACCATTGAGAACCTAATGACCTATGAAAAAACTTTCGGGCAATATCACCGGCTGCTGGTTACAGGTCTGTTCAGCGCGCAGGAAGCGGAAGAGTACCGTGGCGCAGCGAGCGCGAACACCCTGCCGGCCGACTATATCTTCTACTACAACCTCGGGCTCGCCAACACTTCCACCGTTCCGCTGAATAACAATTATTATAATCGCTCGGGGCTGTTGTCGTACATGGGCCGCATTAACTATGGATTTGGCGAGCGTTACCTGGTGACACTCACCGCGCGGGCTGATGGGTCTTCCCGCCTGGCGGAAGGGAACAAGTGGTTTTACTATCCGGCGGCGGCCTTGGCATGGAACATCAGTAACGAATCTTTCATGACCGATGTTGGGGCGTTGTCACAATTGAAGCTCCGCTTTGGGATAGGGACGACTTCCAACCAGGCAGTGGATCCGTATGCGTCGCTGGGCGGGCTTGGCGGACTTGACGGACGTTCCGCCGAACCCTACAACTACGGGAACAACGGGGTTTATGGATACCTGGTCACGTCGCTGCCGAACCCTTCGCTTTCCTGGGAATTTACGACGACCACCAACCTCGGTCTGGACTTCGGCATCCTTGACGACCGCGTCAGTGGCTCGGTGGAATTCTACAGTCAAAAGACAAAAGATATTCTCCAACGGGTTGCCCTGCCCCCGACAGCCGGAGTCGGCGCCGTTGTCAAGAACATTGGGGAAACACGGAACAAAGGACTTGAGCTCGCGGTGAGTTCGGTAAATGTGCGCAATGAAGCCAGCGGATTTGCGTGGGCGACCGATCTGAACATTTTCCTTAACAGGAATGAGGTGACTTACCTGGCGGGCGGTGTGGCGAATGATGTCAACAACGGCTGGCATACAGGCTACCCAATCGACGCGATCTTTGATTTTGAGAAGATCGGCATCGTTCAAACTGGCGAAACTTATTTGCCGGGTTTCACAACGGGCGAGATCAAAGTCAAAGATCAGATTACCGTTGACAGCGATGGCGACGGAATCGACGACGCAGCCGATGGCATCATCAATGCCGATGACCGCGTGGTCCTGGGTACGACGCAGCCGGACTGGTCGGGGGGAATGACGAACCGGTTCAGCTTCAAGGGATTTGACCTGTCGACGGTGTTGTTTTGGAGGGTGGGCGGCATGTTAGTCAGTACGTTGTACGGATCGAACATTTCAAATCCCATCAACACGCTGGAAGGGCGACGCAATGGCCCGAAGGTCGACTACTGGACACCCGACAATCCGACCAACCGATACCCGAGGCCTGGACTCAGCCAGGCTCCCGACTACGGGTCCACTCTGGGGTACTTCGATGCCACTTACATGAAGATCCGCAGCATCACCCTTGGTTACGAAATTCCTAAGGGTGTCATCGCCAAGACAGGGATGAGTTCCCTGCGACTGTACATGCAGGCGCAAAATCCGTTCAAGGCATTCTTCTCCGACTACGTAAAAGAGGGAGGATTGGATCCGGAAACCAACGGGTCTGGGGGGGCGCCCACGTCCGGATTCGGGCCGAACGGAACGAACAGGCTTACGGTTCAGCCGAATACACCTCCAGTACGATCATTTATCATTGGTATTAATCTTAAATACTGAACACATGAAAACCTTTCTGACTCATAATATGAAACGTGCGTTGGCATTTTGCCTGTTAACGGCCGCGGGTTGCAATGACATCCTGGAGGAAAGCCCCAGACGTTTGACCCCCGACTTTTTCAGAAGTGCGCAGGGATTGAATTCCGGAATCACGGCCGCATATGCCACGTTCCGTAACTACTATGGCACCGAAGGAGGAATGAATGTCACCGTATACGGAACGGACGAATTCACCCATGGACAACAGGTTACCAATCCTCCGCTGAATACCTACAACTCTTCACTCAATCCGCAAAATGGCGACATTGCCAACGCCTGGAGCAGGGCATATACGGCCATCAACACCTGCAATGGAATCGTCGACCTCGGACCGCAGGCAATGGACCTGACCGAACAACAGCGCAACGCGTTGATAGCCGAGGCGCGGTTCATTCGAGCAAACTGGTACTACATCCTGGTGCACCAGTACGGGGGAGCAACCCTTGATCTCGGATCCGGTCCCCTGAAATTCAATTCCAGCACCGAGAACTATGCAAGCCGCGAACCGGCGTCGGCAATTTATGAAGCGATCATCACCGATCTGGAAACGATCACCGACGGTCTGAACGATGACGACCTGCCGGATGCGAGACCGGCAGCGGGCTCGGCCGGCCATGCCTGGAAAGCGAGCGCGTTGCATCTGCTGTCGAAGGTTTACCTGACCAGGGCATGGTCGCCGGATGCAGAACCCGGCGATTTTCAAAAAGCGTATGACAAGGCGATGCACCTGATCAACAACCGTGCAACTTATGGCGTCGGCCTCCTTCCAAACTTTGCGGACGTATTCCGGGAGGGAAATGAGTACAATTCCGAGACACTGTGGCAGGTCAACTGGATCGACAACACCACCTTCAATAACACCCAGGCGTTCGGCGGACCGAACTATCAGAATCGCAGCTTATGGTTTTTTACCTGCTTCTATCACGACAACACACCGGGCATGGTGCGCGACGTTGCCAACGGCCGACTGTGGGTCCGTTACGCACCAACGGACTGGCTATTGAACACAGCATTTGCGGACAAAATAAATGATTCCCGCTATGACAAAAGCTTCCAAACCGTCTGGTATGTCAACTCGGCCTCAACCAATAATCCGAAGAACCTTGCAGTAGGGGATACGGCGATCTGGATGGTGCCCCAGCATCTTGCCGCCAGCGTTGCCCCGACGAAGGACTCCCGGCGTTACGTGGTGTTTCTGCCAGACGAGGCAACGAGTCCTATGGCGTACTTCGGACGGAACATCGCGGACTACGACGGTTACACCGATCAGAACCGCTATTACCCGAGTCTTAAGAAGTTCAGGTCTTCGCAGCCGCGGCCGGGAAATGACCCGAACATCTCATCGGTGCGGCCCTTCATTGTCTACCGTTTTGCTGAAACGTATTTACTTGCCGCAGAGGCCGCCTATAAGCTGGGTAACATGCAGGAAGCCGCCGACCTGGTCAACGTTATCAGGACGCGTGCTGCAGCGAATCCCGCTGCAGTGGCAGCGATGACCGCCAGCACACTTGCCGATCTGACGGCAAACGGGATCGACTACATTCTCGACGAGCGCAGCCGCGAACTCGCGGGGGAGCAGATGCGGTGGACAGATCTCGTTCGCACCGGCAAGCTGATGGAGCGAGTGAATTTATTCAACAACTATGCCGCGCGGCCGGGGGCTGAAATCCCCAATCCGCAGGCTCATCATGTGCTGCGGCCGATCCCACAGGGACAGATCGACGCTTCGGTCGATCCGACCTCCGATGACGGAAAGTATCCGCAGAATCCTGGCTATTGACTTTTCGTTTGGTAATGGGAATAGCTTGGGAGGGCGAAGAGATTCGCCCTCCTTTTTTATGATTGTCGTCGCCTCGATCAGGTTGCAATAGACCGGGTGCGAATCGGCAAGCGCGTCTGCAACTACTGGACAATGATTTTCCGGTAATGGTGACGTCCGTTAATCGACACTTTGACGAAAAGGATTCCGGCACAAATGCCCCGAACGTTCAAGTCCGTTGTGAATGTGTGCTCACGCTTATCAAATAACTCCGATGTGACTTCCCTGCCGGAAATATCCATCAGCGAGATCTTCAACAAACCGACAACACCCGCGGTAGTTCGCCTGCGGGGGTACCTAGCCCGGGATGGCAGCTCTTTTTCGCTTTGTGCGCAATACTTTTGCTCCATCTGTAGTCTTGACGACCGCGTACGTGAGTTCCCTTTTGAACTGCTCTTTATAAGCCTTTTTGGCCTCGGCCACAAATCCACCGACCAGGCCACTTTCAATGATGTTAATCGTGCATCCGCCGAATCCGCCACCCACCATACGGCTTCCAAGAATGCCAGGCCATGACTTTGTCAGATCAACGAGGAAATCGAGTTCGGCGCAGCTGACCTCATAAAGGTATGAAAGGCCTTCGTGGGTTTGATACATTTTCTTGCCGAAGGCAGCGAGGTTCCCATCCCGCAGATCCCTGGTTGCCGCATGAACACGGATATTTTCCTCGACCACATACCGGACACGTCTGTGCACCGGCGGCGGCATTTTCTTTTTTGAGGTGGCTAGCATTTCGCGGGTGACATCTCTCAGGGAACAAACTTTGGGATAGGTGCGGCGGATGATCTTTAGACCTTTTTCGCACTCTTCACGGCGATGGTTATACTGCGAGGCCGAAAGGGCATGTTTGATGTTCGTGTTGCAGATCAAAAGGCAATAACCGTCCAGTTGCAATGGCACATAGGAGTGGTGCAGGTTCGCGCAATCCAGGTGAATTAGATGATCATGCCTGCCGTTAAGACAAGTGAACGGATCCATGATGCCGGACCTGACGCCCGCGAAGTGATGTTCCGCCCATTGGACGATCCCAACAATCTCGGGACCGGACAGCTTCAGATCAAAGAGCTCGTTCAAAGCCATGGTGAAGGCGCACTGTATCGCTGCAGATGAAGACAAGCCGGCACCTTCTGGCAAATCGCTGTCGAAGACGCAATTCACCGGTGTCAGGCGGTAGCCCAGCTGTTGCAGCCTGAAAAGTATGCCGCTTATATAATTTCCCCATGCGGCCGGCGCCGCCTTCTGTATGTCGCGCGGATCGATTGATACGTATTCTTTGTATTTGACAGAATATACCAGGCTGGTATCGCCGGATGACTTGTCGATCGCCAGGTGTACCCCCCGGTTGATCGCTGCAGGCATGACAAAACCGTCGTTGTAGTCTGTGTGTTCACCCAGCAGGTTGATCCGTCCCGGCGCGTACGACATCACATAATTTTTCCCGAACAGTTCCTCAAACTTATCGGCCACAACCTTCTCAACCGCCGGACTTCTTTCCTCAGCGGGCTGGGAGGGAGCAATAGAGGTGATGGGCATTTTTGCGCATGCCCCAAGCTTTTGTTTTCGGCCGGGCAGCACCGAGGTGATGAGTCCACGCGCCTCGAGATCGCGCTTGACATTGTACAGGTACCAGCCCGTTTCGGATTTGAAAACATTTTTGAACCTGTCATGGCCTTGCCCGATGAGGGTATTCAACGGTATGGGTGACGGTTGATCAAGCAGTTGCAGGAAAAACGCCTTGATTTGCTCATAGTCTGCGCGGGCCATGAGGACTCCAATCTTGTTGCGATTCGTAATGGTCCTGATATAGTTCTCGGTGGTCTGCATAGGAGATTTATTTTAGAGGTAAAGCCTGCGCCCCAAACGGACGCAGGCTGTCCTTACAGTGCGAATCCTGCTTCAAAATTTGACTTTCAACCTCGGCTCTATTCCTTCATGAATTTTCCGGTGGCTTGGCGTTGCCCGTTGTTGACCTTCACGATATAAAGCCCGTTGTGTATGGCGCTGACGTCAATCCTGTGCGCATAGCCCCGCACATTTTTCTCTATCACTGCCTTCCCGCTGTAATCATAAATCCGGACGTCCGCACCATTGGCTAGTTCCGGAGGGAGTCGAAGCGTGAGCTCCGAGGTTACGGGGTTCGGAAAACTTTCTATTCTGAAAGACTGCTTTTCGGATGTTTGTGCGGATGGATCTGTGGCGGATCTGGCCGCGCTGGCAATTGCGACGCTTGAAAATGCGTCCAGGGCAATCGTTGGGCGGCCTTTGTCGTCGAATGCGCCTTTGGTATATCCTTGCCATCTCCCATAGGTCTGGGGCTCCCAGTAAAGTACACCGAGTCCATTTCCATTGGGAATCGATGCTGTCTTGTTCATCAGGTCGATGAGGAAGTTCTTGCAGTCCAGCGCCAATCTCGCTTCCATTCCAACTTCGACCACCATAACCTGCTTTCCATAGCGGGCTACCATGTCCTTCATATTGGCCAGACACTGGCTGTTCAGGGACTGCCAGTTACTGCGTGTGGGATATAACGACATTCCAATTACGTCCCATTTAGCGCCATTGTTTTTCAGTCCATCGAAGTTCCAACGAAACAACCCGTTATCCCACCCATTGGAAACGTGCACAATCACCTTGGCTGACGGGAAAACGGCTTTTGTTCCATCATACCCGGCATTGATCAGGTACGCATAGTTCCGCATGTTTGATGATGCGCGCCCGTCTTCCCACAGTAATCCGTCGTTGGTTTCGTTGCCGACCTGCACCCACTCAACGGTGACGCCATTGGACTTCAGTGCAGTTAAAACGTCGACCGTGTGGTTGTATACAGCGGTTGTCAGCTGGGTGAAAGAATAATCCGACCAGGCTGCCGGCTTTGCCTGTTGGCCAGGATCGGCCCAATAATCACTGTAATGGAAATCGATCATGATCCTGAAACCTGCATTTTTTGCCCGGACGGCTTTGGCAATCACATCCTGTTTGCCACACCATCCTTCCCACGGATCCAACCAGACGCGCAGCCTAATGGTGTTCATGCCTTTTCCTTTAAGAATTGTGAAAAGGTCCTGCTGTACGCCGCTGTTGTTGTACCATTTGTACCCGGAGTTTTCTTGCTGGGTCACCCAGCTTACATCGGCGCCTTTGGCGAACTGCGCCTGCACGTGGAGCGATACTGCTGTGATCGAAAGGATCAACAGAACTTTGATTGTGTTTAAGAATCTCATATGTTTTGGTTTTGGGTAAGTAGATAGGTAATGATCTTTTAGCGTTGCGGGCCGGCGATGGTGAAAACAGCCCGGTGGCCGCCGGATCATGGCGAAGGTTGCGGCAATTTTCGCTGAGTATCATTTCGTTCTAATTTGCGGTCAAAGGCCAACAGCAAGCTAGAATCAAACGATTGGATGGATAGAAAGAAATCTTCCAGGAAACGCAAAAATTCCGGCGTTGCCGGAAAGATTTCGTGCATTTTTTGATGTTCTCGCGGGTTGCGCTTACGCTCCCGCGTCAAGATCTTCTTCGAGCCTGTAGCTGTGTTTGGCGATTTTTTGCTGGTACTCCTTCGGTGTGATGCCGAATTCCGACTTGAAGCATTTGGAAAAGTAGGAGAGGTTTGAAAAGCCTACTTCATACATGATCTCGGAA
>DASPNN010000238.1:0-6578 GCA_035626495.1 Chryseosolibacter sp. | reverse complement strand
ACCGTGCTCGCCGGAAAGGGAGCCTCTGTATTTCTTTACCAGCGCAGCCACCTCTTCGGCGATCGTCCGGAACAACTTTACGCCCTCTTTTCTTTTCAAATCAATGATGGGCCGCAGATGTAACTCTCCCGAGCCGGCGTGCGCATAGTGCACGCTATACAGGCCATGTTTTTTCAGGATCGTTCCGAAATCAGCAATATAAGCGGGCAGGTCGTTGACGTCGACCGCTGTATCTTCGATTACCGGAACAGGTTTCTCATCCCCCGGCACGTTCGACAACAGGCCCAAGCCTGCCTTGCGAAGGTTCCAGACTTTCTTGATGTCGTCGCCCCCGACGACCGGGTATGAGTAGCCGAGCGATTTTACTTTCAGGTCGTCAATGAGTGCGGTCGCGTCGGCTTTGACCCTTTCATCCGACTCGCGTGTCAACTCGGCCACAAGAATAGCCTGGGGGTCGCCTTCGATAAAAAACCGATTTTCGATCTGGCCGATGTTGCGTTTGGTTGCTTCAAAAACAAAATGATCCATCAATTCGACTGCAGAGGGTCGATGCTTCAAGACAACCAGGTTTGCGCGAAGGGCTTCGTCAATGCTTTCGCAGTGTATGCAAATCAATCGTTTGTGCGGCGGATCAATGGGCGTGAGTTTCAGTCGCGCGGATGTAACAAACGCAAGCGTACCCTCGGATCCCGCAATGAGGCTGCAAAAATTGAACGCCGGTCCTTGCTTTTCAAAAGGCTGCATGCGGGCGAGCATGTCAAGCGCGTAACCTGTATTGCGTCTTTCAATTGAGTCTTTCGGAAACTCCTTTTCAATTTCCCGCCGGTTGACGGGATCCGACAGAATCTGGTAAGCATGGGTGTAAACCTGGTCTTCGAGCGTGCTATTTTTACGATTTACGCGAGCGAGAACCTGTTCGGCCGTCATGGGCGCAAAAACCGTCTTCGACCCATCGGCGAGGATAGCGCGCACTTCGATGAGATGTTCCCGCGTACTACCAAAAACTACCGAATTGGATCCGCAGGAATTATTGCCGATCATACCACCGATCATCGCCCGGTTTGCAGTCGATGTTTCCGGAGCGAAGAAGAAACCATGCGGCTTCAGATAATGGTTCAGGTCATCCCGAACCACGCCCGGTTCAACGAGCACCCATTGCTCCTGGGTATTGACTTCGAGAATACGGTTCATGTGGCGGGATACATCGACGACAATCCCGGCGCCGACCACCTGACCGGCAAGCGAAGTTCCGGCTGTGCGCGGGATCACCGAGGTGTTATTGGCAGCGGCAAACCGGAGAAGTTTAACAATATCTTCTTCAGTTTTCGGCACGGCGACGGCCAGTGGAAGCTCACGGTAGGCAGATGCGTCGGTCGCGTAAAGTCTTCGCATCGTCTCGTCGGTGTACAACTCTCCTTGGAGCTCTTTGGCTAGGGCCGTGAAGTTCATAGCCCGCAAAACTACTGGATTGACCCAAAAGTAGCAATCAATGGAAGCTGGTCGCGCCCGATTGCGCGCCTGGGATTAGAACAAACGATTGCTATTCGATCTGTTGACGTTACTCCGAATCGCTATTGGCATTGAATTCGGCAACCAGCGTGTTTTCCAAGGAAATGATCTTTTGGATGTTAATGATTTTAGTGCGAGCCTCCGGCTTGCCGAGCGACCACGATTTTTTATACAGCTCAAGGGCTTCCCGGTAAGTTTCCTTTCTTTTCGCAGGCGCAAACCGGATTCTCTCCGCACTTGCCTCCACATCACGGCCGCGCGCGTAGTATCGTTCAGCTTCAGTGAGCCTCGCCAGGTCAGACACTTTGCCTTCGAGCATGGCAAGCTTTTCCTGCTTTTCGTGAATCTGCTTGTAAAGATTTTCGATCGCGTGCTCCTTTTCAGAAAGGTTTTCGGCAAGGTCATAATTATGAGTTTCAAAAAGGTCGACGCTGTCGGCAAGCGTTTCGATTTCACCATCGCGTATATCAACCTCTCCCTTCATAGCATCCACCATCATCATATAGGCACTCGCCTCGTTGCGGGAAACGTAAAGTTCCTTTTGCATTTTCGTCTTCTGCATCTCGGAGGCTTTTACGTGCTCGTGGATTTGTTGCAAACGAACCGAAAACGTTTCATGGAATGGCAGATCGCCGTTGGGAATATTGCCATGCCGTCTTTCAATCGAATCGAGTAGCACAGCTGCCTGATGGATCACCCTTAACATGGCATCGCGCGAGGCGAGTTCGTTTGCCAGGGAGTCGTTCTGTTCCTGTAGTCGGGACAGTTTTCTTGAGTCGCATGCAGTGAAACACAACCCAATCAATACAATCATTGCTATACGCATACGCATTCAGTATAATGCATTTTACGTACGCCAACGGTAAAAAAATGTACCGCCGCCTGCCATCAAACGGCAGAATCTTTCAACTGCTGCTTTCGGATGTTGAAACGCGCAAGCGGCTGTTGCGCCGTCATGCGCAAAACGACCGGAAACGGCCGGTGAGGAAATAATTATTCAAAATTGTCCGCAAGGTTGATCTCCCCTGTACACATGGTTGGCATGTGTTTTTGCTTGGCATGGGTGGTTAATTACTCGACGGATAGAGGAAGGGGGGCAGAATCATGGAAGTATTCAATAACCTGGGCTTTCGTGAAAAGTGTGATATCCTTCGGCGATATGCACAGTTCATTACATCAATTACGTATTACCACTATACGGTGAAGCTCTACACGTGGGATCGATTCTTCATTGAAGAATATTTCGATAACGAAACGGAAGAGATCACCCGGATCTCCATTGCTGAAGATGTGGATATGGAAAAGTACCTTGACCTGATCAGTCTTTGCGACCTGGCTTACCTGCCCGGTTTTGAGTGATCTACGGCGTAAAGAATACAATCAGGATGACGAGAAAGACGGGCAGGAAACAAATCGCATAATTGACGCGGCTGAATTTTGTTCGCGTTGCGGTAAGAACAGCACTCAACAACAACATCCAGTGCAATATTCGCGAATGAGCAGGTAGCCAGTCCGTTAATTCCGGCGGCCACCGGCTAATCAGTACCAATGCGAATACAAGGATCGGAAAGGAAAAAATCCTCAAAATTTTGAACAGCCGTTCTTCTCTCGGACGGGACATTTTGCCGCTATTGGCCATCCGACAAAGTTAAAGATTCCCCTTAAAAAAGCGCTTCCAGCAGCTTCCACATTCCGAAAATTGCCGCTGCCACCACTGCTACAGCAAGCACAACAATCGCAATAAGCATTCCGTTGCCGGATCCCTGGTGCTTGCCCTCGTAGTAATGCTCCTGCAACAAGCGTACATTCCGGTCGTTCGCACGATAGAACAGATCAAACACAGTACCTACTACGGGGATGGTACCGAGGACGGCGTCAAAGGTGGAATTCAGAACCATTTTTATAACAACCTTACGGCTCGCTCCCTGATTATACATTGTGTATATAAGTGCGCCAGAGACCAGGTACGTCAGCAGGTCGCCGAGCACAGGAAAAAGGCTGAAGACCGGGTCCAAACCAAACCGGATTTTCGTTCCCGGAATCGAAAACTGCGAGTCCAGCAAGTGTGCGATCTTTTGCACCAGCCTGATCGATGCCGCATCCGGATGAACCCGCGTTGTATAACCGTGTCTACTCATCTTTTTCAAAGTACCGGGTGTCATGTTTTATAAATCCGGTACGGTATATAAACGCGAGCTTGAAAATATCGTTCAGAATGAAAGCTTAAACTAAAAATTTTCTAATGCCGCCTTGGAGACACAACGCCGGCCTGACGGCAAAATTAAATAATGGAATGTCCTAGGTAATTCCGGCGCATTAGCGGAAATTCATTATCCTAACCATGACGAAAGACGTTCATATGCCGAAGATCCTTTTCCTGGTCGACGATGACCCGGACGACAAGGATATTTTCCAGGAAGCCTTACGGGTGATTGACCAGAGCATTGTCTGCTATACCGCATCGGACGGGAAGGATGCCTTGGCTCAACTGCGGGAAGCGCTTTTTTTGCCAGACGTTGTGTTCCTGGACCTGAACATGCCGGTAATGAACGGAAAAGATTGCCTGAAAGAACTCAAGCAGGATAAAGAACTGAAGCATATCCCGGTCGTTGTATACTCGACATCAGCCGCTGAAAAAGAAAAACACAACTGCCTTACCCTTGGGGCCGCACATTTCATCAGTAAACCCCCGCAGTTCAACGTACTTGTGAACACGTTACAGGAGACATTTCAAAACGATTCACTGCGGCTGAAGAAGTAGTTGCCTTGACTTTACGCCTCACCAGCGCACAATAAAAGCCAGAAAGGCGCGTCTATCAGGGTGCGGGTTTCGCAACCAATAAGCCATACATGAAATTACGTGTTATCATCACCGGGGCGACCGGAATGATCGGAGAGGGAGTCCTCCACGAATGCCTTCAGCATCCGAATGTCGAAAAAATATTGATCATCAATCGAAAACCATCGGGCTACACGCATCCAAAGCTGACTGAGATGGTTCACGCAGATTTTCACGATCTATCCCCGGTACAAAGTCGGTTGTCCGGGTATGATGCATGTTTTTTCTGTCTCGGCGTTTCGTCTATTGGGTTGAAAGAGCCCGAATATCACCGGCTCACCTATGAGCTCACCACCACGTTTGCGTTCGCCGTGCTGAAGCTGAATCCCGACATGACCTTTTGCTATGTGTCGGGTTCCGGGACTGATGGTACCGAGAAAGGCAGGTCGATGTGGGCGCGGGTCAAAGGCAAAACTGAAAACGCCCTGCAGCGAATGTTCAGGAAATCGTTCGCCTTTCGGCCTGCGTTTATCGAGCCGACACCAGGATTGAGAAATACCTTGAAACTTTACAAGTATGTCGGTTGGATGACCCCAACGCTGAAGATATTTGCCCCAAACTACATTTGTAGCCTGCGTGAAATCGGGCTGGCGATGATCACAGTGGCTGCGGTGGGCTACGAAAAACCCGTTCTCGAAGTGAAAGACATTATCGCCGTTGCGCGACGCACACCGCCTATTTGACATCAACCCGGAAAAAACTGATCAACTTTCCGTCGATGATGTGGTCTTCGGTTTTTCTCATTCCCAGCCGCTCGCAAACGCGCACCGAATCAACATGAGGGGCATCGCAGGAAGCAATCAGATATTGGAGCTCAAGTGTCCCGAATGCAAAGTCTTTAACAGCTTGCGCAGCTTCGCCGGCATAGCCCCTTTTTGTGTAATCGGGCAACAAACCGAATAACAATTGTGGTTGCGACTCGTCAAAGAATGGCCAGAGTCCCGCAAAGCCGACGTATATGGCGCCCGTCAACATTTTCCACAAGCCCCATCCCGCACGCTGAAAGTATTGTTCGTTCTTTTCCAAAATTTCTTCCGTCTGATCGCGTGTGACCAGCTGATCGTCCCAAAGAAATCTCCGGACAAACGCGTTGGTGAAGGTTTCGTGAAGCAAATTGATGTCGGCGCGTTGAAATGGCACCAGGGTCAACCGGCGGGTTGTTAAAATACGTTTCATTTTCCAACGGAGATATTGCAATGCATGAAGGCAACGGTCGAGTTGTTGTCGGTGAATGTCTATTCCCAACAACGGTTTCGTCTTGCACGCGTATCTTGACCTGAAGATACAGTTGTATCGGCATCATTAACAAATCATTAACGAACCTCATGAAAAAAATCACGATCATTCTCTTATTGATGACAGGCGGAGCAGCGGCGTTCGCTCAAACGACCTGGATCATTGACAAATCCCATTCAAAAATAGCATTCAGTGTTCCGCACATGGCTGTCGCCGAAACGGAAGGAAACTTTCGTGAGTTTGATGGAAGCATCGTTACCACCGCTGAAGATTTTAACGGAGCTGACGTGTCGTTTACGGCTAATACAGCTTCGATCGATACGGAAAACGAAAGACGGGACGCGCATCTGAAGTCGGCGGATTTTTTCGATTCCGAAAAATATCCGCACATGTCTTTCACAGGAAAGCTGGTGAAAACCGGGGCTAAATATAAGCTCGTCGGCGATTTCACCATGCACGGTGTTACGAAGAAAGTAGAATTTGACGTGACTTACGGAGGGTCTATCCATACCGGCAGGGGCCAAAAAGCTGGCTTTAAACTGGTCGGCCAGGTTAACCGGCAGGAATACGGCCTCACCTGGAGCAAGACTGTCCCGACAGGGGAGATGGTAGTAGGTGACGTGGTGGAGATCGTTTGCAAAATTGAGCTTGACAAGAAAGCCTGACAATAAAAAAAGCCCCTCGATACGGGGCTTTTTTATTTCCTCAGCTCAGATATCTCCCGCGCTATATTCTTTCGGGCTTGATCTTCGTAAAGGCGAAAGAAATGTTCCGTTTTGAAAATGCGGTCTTTTTTCAGGAAAGATTGCAGCACGCCAGACCGCCCGAGCTTAAAAATCGGATCGGGGTATACGGCAAATTCCTTCCGCACATTTTCAGCATAGCGAAGGTACGCTGACGAATCGCTGCCGAGGATCGCCAGGTCCGCGTCAGTAAAAAACGCGGCGTCGCCCTCGCTCGCATTGTGTGATTTCGTTGCCAAAATATGATCCGT